>JBDSUN010000220.1:0-3654 GCA_039927735.1 Acidimicrobiales bacterium
AAGCACTCCGCCATGGCCACCACGCAGACGTCGGCCCGGTCCACGAGCCCGTTCAGCTCGTCCGTCACGACGCGCCTCCGTCGGTGCGGAGCTTGGCCTGGTAGTCGGCTTCGCTGAGGTCGAGCCACGTCGAGCGGAAGTCGGCCCAGGCCTCGGGCGACTTGGCGGAGGCGGCGTACTGCTTCTGGAAGGTCTCGTCGCGCGGGTAGTCCGGGTCGCAGGAGGTGAAGTGGGCGCCGTTGGGCGCCTCGATCACCCCGTCGACCAGCAGGCGGCTGATGAGCAGCGACTGCGGCGGTCCCTCCTTCGCCAGGTCCTCGGTGGGGACCACCCGCTCGGTGGAGAGGAACCGCTTGGTGGCGGCGCCGAGGAACAGATCGTCCATGTAGGGGTCGGGGCCGAGGTACTGCCCGTTGCCGCGAGCGTCGGCCCGGTTCATGTGGACGAAGGCGGCGTCCATCGTGAGCGCCGGCACCGCCACCAGCTCCTCGGCGTCCTCGAACGGGGACGTCACCAACTTCACCCGGTCGTTGTCGCGCAGGATGTCGGAGCCGAGGCCGACCCGCGTCGGCAGGAACGGCACCCGCCAGGCAGCGGCTTGGAGGCCGAGGAGGAACATGCCTTCGTCGTAGGGCTCGTCTTGCACGGCGCCGCTCTGGCGGGCGGCCCGGAAGTGCGGCTCGAGGGGGATGGTGTCGAGGGAGACGAAGGCATAGACGAGCCGCTTCACCTTCCCGGTGGCGCACAGCAGCCCGACGTCGGGCCCGCCCCAGCTGACGATCGTGAGGTCGTCGAGGTCGGAGCGCAGGATGGCCCGCACGACCGACATGGGCTTTCGGCGTGAACCCCACCCACCGAAGCCGATCGTCATGCCGGAGCGGAGCTCGGCGACGGCGGCGTCCTCGGTGCAGCGCTTGTCCTTCACCGATTCACGTCCGTGTCGCGCTTGGCGACGAAGGCGTTGCGGTGCTCGTCGGCCACACCGGCCAGGTTGAGCTCGAAGGTGAAGCCCTGCTCGAAGCGGTACGACCGCTTCACGTCCCACAGGTCGATGCCGTTGAGGCTCTCCTTGGCCGCCCGGATGACGGTGGGCGACTTGGCCGCGATCTGCGCCGCCACCTCGAAGGCGGCGGCGCGCAGGTCGGCCTGTGGCACCACGGCGTGGACGGAGCCGTAGTGCTGGAGCTCCTGCGCCGTGGCGGTGGCGGAGGTGTAGACCATCGCCCGCATCTTCTGCTGGGGCACGAGGCGGCTGAGGTGGGTGGCGGCGCCCAGCGCACCACGGTCGACCTCGGGCAGGCCGAAGGTGGCGTCGTCGGCGGCCACGATGACATCGGCGTTGCCCACCAGGCCGATGCCGCCGCCGAGGCAGAAGCCGTTGACGGCGGCGATGACCGGCACCGGGCAGTCGTACACGGCCGCGAAGGCGGCGTAGCAGCCCTTGTTGGCGCCGATGAGGGCGTCGAAGCCGTCGGACGCCTGCATCTCCTTGATGTCGACGCCGGCGTTGAAGCCCCGCCCCTCGGATCGCAGCACGACGACCCGCACCTGTGGGTCCCGGCCGAGGACGGTCAGGGTGTCGGCCAGGCCGAACCAGCCGGCCACGGTGAGGGCGTTCACCGGCGGGTTGTCCATCACGACCTCGGCGATGCCGTCGTCGTGGATCGTGCTGGTGGTGGGCATCGGGCGCAGCCTCGGATCAGGTCTGACGGGGCGTCAGGAACCTAGCGGGAGGGTCTGGTCTGGTACACCTTCGCCCGATGGCCATCCGCATCGACCTCGACGGGCAGGTGGCGCTCGTCACCGGGGGCACCAAGGGCATCGGGGCGGCCATCGCCGACCGGCTGAGCGAGGCCGGCGCCACGGTCGTGGTCTGCGTGCGCAACGCCCCGGAGCGACCCGCTCACCCGTTCCACGCCTGCGATGTGCGGGAACCCGACCAGGTGACGGCGCTGGTCGACGTCGTCGTCGCTGCCCACGGCCGGCTCGACATCGCCGTCAACAACGCCGGTGGTTCGCCCAGCGTGAAGGCGGCCGAGGCGTCGCCCCGCTTCAGTGAGGCCATCATCCGGCTCAACCTCTTGGCCCCGCTCCACGTCGCCCAGGCCGCCAACCGCGTGATGCAGGCCCAGGACAGCGGCGGCGCCATCGTGAACGTGGCCAGCATCAGCGCGCTGCGGCCATCGCCAGGCACCGCCGCCTACGGCGCCGCCAAGGCCGGCCTGCTCAGCCTCACCCAGTCGCTGGCGGTGGAGTGGGCACCCAAGGTGCGCGTGACGGCGGTGTCGGCCGGACTGGTCGCCACCGAGGACAGCCTCGAGCACTACGGCGGCGAGGCGGGCCTGGCCCGGGTGGCGGCCACCGTGCCGGCCGGGCGCTTCGGCACCCCCACCGACATCGCGGATGCGGTGGTGTTCCTGGCCAGCCCGCTGTCCACCTACGCCACCGGCACCAACCTCGTCCTCCAGGGCGGCGGCGAGTGGCCCGCCTTCCTGCGGGCTGCTGAGGACTGATCAGCTCAGACGAGGTGGCGGGCAAAGAGGGCCTCGGAGGCCTCCATCTCCTCAGGGGGCATGGCGCTGTGGGCACCCGGGTGGGCGTGCAGGCGCTTGTCCTCGGCGCCGATCGAGCGGAAGAGGGACAGGGCCCGCTCGGTCGGGATGAGCTCGTCGTCGGTCTGGACGAGGAACAGCACCGGGCAGTCCACGGCTCCAGCCGCGACGGTCCACGGGTCGTCGTCGGTGAAGGTGCCCATGAGACCCAGCACCGCACACCGCACCGCGGGGGTGGCGGCCACGAACGGCACGCCGAGCATCGTCCCCATCGACACGCCCCAGTAGCCGAGCGGTCCCTCACCGACCTCCTCGAGGGCCTGGAGCTCGGCGACCGTGGCCGTCCAGTCGGCGACCATGCCGTCGCTGGCGGCGGCCACCACCTCCCGGAAGCCGACCGCCGAACCGGCGATCGACGGGCTGGAACCCGTCACCCGGTCACCGTGATGCGGTGCATCGATGGCCGCCACCGCGTAGCCCGCATGGCGCACGAGGCGGCGGGCCAAGGACAGGACGTAGGGCGTTCGCTTGTTGGCTGAGCCGCCGTGGCCGACGAGCACCAGGGGCCGGGAACCGGTGGCGCCCTCTGGAGTCCAGACGATGCCGGGCACGAGATCGTCCTCTCGCTTGACGTCGAAGCGCCGCTCGGTGACGCCGTGGCTCGTTGCCGCGCTTCCGATGAAGTCCATGCCGGCACGGTACGCGAGAGCGCCCCCGGCCGGAGCCGAGGGCGCTGGTTCGCAGGGCAGTGCCAGATCGTCAGTCGACGGCGGTGGCGGCTGCGAACTGCGTGTCGTCGCCGCCGAAGGCTTCCTTCTTGCGCTTCGAGTAGGCGATGGAGGCGATGAGCACCACCAGTGCGGCGCCGGCGATGGCGATGCTGGTGCCGTTGGGCGTCGCCGTGAAGTTGCCCGGCGTCACCTCCTTGATGTCCGTGAGGCCGATGATGGCCGGGAGGACCAGCAGGGACACCAGGTTCATCACCTTGATGAGCGGGTTGAGGGCAGGGCCGGCAGTGTCCTTGAAGGGGTCACCGACGGTGTCCGCGATGACGGCGGCCCGGTAGGAGTCCGAGCCCTTGCCGCCCTCGTTGCCATCCTCG
>JBDSUN010000221.1:0-6308 GCA_039927735.1 Acidimicrobiales bacterium
CTGGCCTGCGACTTCCGCATCGCCAGCGAGAAGGCCAAGCTCGGCCAGCCGGAGATCCTGCTCGGCATCATCCCCGGCGGCGGCGGCACCCAGCGCCTCGCCCGCCTCGTGGGCCCGGCCCGGGCCAAGGACCTCATCTTCTCGGGCCGCCAGGTGCGGGCCGACGAAGCGCTGGCCATCGGACTCGTCGACGCGGTCGTCCCCCCCGATGCGGTGCTGGACAGGGCCCTCGATAGGGCATCGGCGCTGGCCGCCGGCGCCACCGTCGCCCAGGGGCTGGCCAAGCGGGCCATCGACCGCGGTCTGGACATCACCCTGAACGGGGGGCTCGACCTGGAGCAGCAGCTCTTCGCCGATGTCTTCACCACGGACGACGCCCGCATCGGCGTGCAGTCGTTCATCGAGCATGGCCCTGGGCACGCCACCTTCACCGGGAGATGACCCGAACATGAGCAGCTACCTGCCCCAGCCCCCGGCCACCGGCTCCGGTGGGTGGAGCCCGGTCGGCCCCTACGCCACCTCGTCGATGCCCCGTCCGCCGATGCGGTCGCTCAAAGGCCTCTCGTTGGCGCTGCTGGTGCTGCTCATCATCCTTGCGCTGACCGAGGTGGGCGCGGCGGCCGCCCGATCCAACCGGGCGGGCCTGCTCGACGACCTGTCGGGCTCGCCGTTCGGCGGCGCCGTCAGCTTCAGCGAGATGTCCGATGCCGACGACGCGGTGGCCGCCTTCTCCGGCATCCACGTCCTGCTCCTCCTCGCGGCCGGCATCGTGTTCATCATCTGGCAGTTCCGCCACGCCAAGAACGCCGAGGTGGTCGGCGCTCGTGGCGGTCTCGGCCCGGGCTGGGCCATCGGCGGCTGGTTCATCCCGCTCGCCAACCTGGTGCTGCCCACCGTGCAGATCTTCCAGAGCAGCAAGGCGTCCGACGTCGCCTCCCGGCAGGAGGGGCGGTCCCCCAAGGGCTCGGCGCTGGTGATCGTGTGGGGGGTGCTGTTCGGCCTGGGCCTGATCGTCCTCGCCGCCGGTGGCGCCCTTGCCCCTGCGGATGACGATGGCGACTTCGAGCTCGACTCCTTCGAGGACGTCGACGACCTGGCCAGCAGCGACCGGACGGCCTCAGCCGGGCACGTCATCCTGATCCCCGCCGCCATCGTCGGCATCGTGATGACCCGAACCCTCTCCAAGAAGCAGGCCCTCGCCTTCGACGCCACCACCTCCACGGGTCAGCCCGGCCTGCCCAGCGCCTACCCGCCCCCGCCCGGCACCCCGGCGCCGCCGCCGTGGGGTCAGTCATCGCCGCGCCCGCCGGCCCCCCCTCCACCGCCGGCCGCCCCACCCCTGCCCCCACCTCCCGGACCGGCGACCCCGGCCTCGCCA
Source organism: Acidimicrobiales bacterium (assembly GCA_039927735.1). Lineage (GTDB taxonomy): Bacteria > Actinomycetota > Acidimicrobiia > Acidimicrobiales > VFJN01 > VFJN01. The sequence goes on from JBDSUN010000221.1 coordinate 1,379, forward strand.
CCGTCACCTCCGCTCCCCCCGCCGCCAGGAGCCATGCCCCCACCTGGGTAGCTGCTCCCGTCCACGCTCGGAGGGTGTAGCTTGACTGCGGAGATGATCTCCGCTTTCGCCCGCCGTACCTGACCTCCGGGTCATGGCACGGAGAGCGTGCCCCTGACCCTGGCAGAACGTTCGACGAACGACTGCGAGGACAAGATGATGGGCGCATCGGGCAACGAGATCTCCGGTGACCGCCACCGCGGTGAGGTGCGGATCGTCATGGAAGCCGACGGCACCTTCGTGCGACTGCAGGGGCAGCACGACCTGTCCACGGTGGGGCGGCTCGGCACCGCCCTCGTCGAGGCGGCCACGACGAGCACGCGCGACGTCGTCGTCGACCTTGAGGGGGTGACCTTCATGGACGCGCCGACTGTCGGTTGCCTGATCGGGGGCCGCAACCTGCTGGCCATGAGCGAGACGCGCGAGCTGTACGTGCGCCACCCCTCAGCCGCATCGCGCCGGCTGCTGGAGCTCGTCGGGCTCGGCGATCTCGTCCGGCCCGATGCCGCCGGGCCGCGCCAGCGTGCCTCCGCCTTGGAGAGCTGGGTCGAGGTGCCAGGAGCCGCGCCCGCCTCCGCTGGTCGCCCGCTCGTGCCGGTGGTCCCTACACCAGCCGAGGTCGAGGGCTCCGTGCGATGACGGCCCCGACGCCGCCGGGCGCTGGCCGCTCCTGCGGGTCTGGTGGCGCGTGACCTCGGATCGGCGGTCTCGCGCCCTGGAGCGCCTGTACGGCGCCGAGGAGGGGGCGGTCGAGGCGGACCGCCTCGGCCGGGTCTGCGCCGAAGTCACCGAGATGACCGGGGCAGGGCTGATGCTGATGTCGGGTGACTTCCCCCGCGGATCGGTGGCCACCACCGACGCCGTCAGCACGCTGATCGAGGAGCTCCAGTTCGAGCTCGGGGAAGGGCCGTGCGTCGACGCCTACCGGACGGACCGGCCGGTCCTCGAGCCCGACCTGGCCGACCCGTCGGAGCACCGTTGGATCGCCTTCACTCCCCCGGCCGTGGCCGCCGGAGCGCGCGCGGTGTTCGGCTTCCCCCTGCAGGTCGGCGCGGTGCGCCTGGGGGCGATGAACCTGTACTCCGACGAGCCCACCGACCTCTCCGAAGACCAGCACGCCAACGCTCTGGTGATGGCCGACGTGGCGGCCCAAGCCCTGCTCATCATGCAGTCGCATGCCGCCCCCGGGGCGGTGGCGGCCGAGCTGGAGGTGGGTTCGAACTTCCAGCACGTCGTCCACCAGGCGTCGGGGATGGTCGCCGCCCAGCTCGATGTCAACGTGGCCCAAGCCCTCATCCGGCTCCGCGGCCATGCCTTCGGGCACGCTCACCCGCTGGCCGAGGTGGCTGCCGACGTCGTCGCCCGCCGCCTGCGCTTCCATCCCGGCCCCGATGGCGCCACCACGGCCGATGCGTGACCGCGTCCCACCGCAGTAGGTTGGCACTCGAACGCTCGAGCCGCGCCCTGCCTTCCGGATGCCCGCGACGCGACCGAGAAGGAGCGCCTACATGGCCGCCCAGGACATACTGACCCAGACGCTGGTCGAGCTGGCCGACACCCTCGTCGACGACTTCGATGTCGTGGACCTGCTGACCCTGCTGACCGACCGCTGCGTAGAGGCCTTCGAGGTGACCGACGCCGGGCTCATGCTGGCGGCGCCGGTGGGCGCCGAGCTGCGGGTGATGGCCTCGTCCAGCGCCGCCATGCGTCGCCTGGAGCTGTACGAGCTCCAGACCCGCGAAGGGCCGTGCCTCGACGCCTACCGGTCCGGAGAGTCGGTGCTGGTCACCGACCTCGAGACGGCCGCGGATCGTTGGCCCCAGTTCACCCCCGCCGCTCTCGAGGCAGGCTTCCGGTCGGTGTCGGCCATCCCGATGCGCCTTCGGGGCACCACCATCGGGGCCCTCAACCTCTTCCACACCGAGCCCTTCGCCCTGACGGACTCGGAGCTGTCGGGGGTCCGAGCCTTCGCCGACGTGGCCACCATCGCCATCTTGCAGCACCAGGCATCCCTGGATGCCCGCACCGTCAACGACCAGCTCAACCACGCCCTGAACACCCGCGTCATCATCGAACAGGCCAAGGGGATGCTGGCCGAGCGGGCCGGGATCGAGGTGGACCAGGCCTTCGGTCGCCTGCGCGACCACGCCCGCCGTCACAACGTCCGGCTGGCCGTGGTCGCTCAGGACCTCCTCGACGGCAACCTGGACGTCGCCGCCCTCCGGCCGTCGCCGGCCCCGCCGACGATCTGATCTGGCTGTGGTTGGGATCTCCCCAGACGGGTGATTCCGGCTGAGCTTCTCGAACGGCCGCCCCAGACCCCGGCGTCCCTCGTCTCGATCAACGACGGAGGACGTTGGTGACGGTGAACGGGCCACGCTGAGCCCTCGGGCGTCGGCGGCATGATCGACGGGCCCAGCCTGCCTCCCGGGCTAGGCCCGTCCTCCTCGCTGGGCCGTCGCTAGGCCCAGGCGACGCGACCGAGCTCGCTGGCGCTCACCAGCGTCGGGTGGCTGGGGACGATGCGGACCGTCACGCCGTAGCGACCGGCCTGCTCGCAGGTGACGGTGCCGTGGTAGCGGAGGTGGCCGTCGTCGGCCTCGCCAGCCGGCTCGAGCACCACGATCTGAGGTGACGCCAGCTCGCCGCCCTGGCCCTCGGGGCCGTGCAGGAGCTGCACCTCGACGTCGTCCGGACCAAGGTCTCCGAGCGCCACCACCGCCTCGACCGAGCGCTGCGTGCCGAGCTCGGCGACGCCGTCGTCCAGGTCCACGTGGTCGATGTGGACGCCCGCCCAGGCCGCCTCCACCTCGGCCTTCCACGCCGCCATGGCGCGCGCCGCCTGGTGGCCGTCGGCGGTGAGGGCGTCGCCCTGGGCGGCGGTGGGCTCATAGAGCTGCTCGGTGTAGTCGCGCACCATGCGGGCAGCGGTGACGAAGGGGCCGAGGGAGATCATCGAGTGCTTGACGCGCTGCACCCACTTGCGCGGCACCGGGCCCTGCCAACGCTCGTAGAACAGCGGGACGACCTGGCGCTCCAGGAGCTCGAACAGGGAGCCGGCCTCGACCTCGTCGCGCCGGTCGAGGTCGTCGAGGTGCTCGGCCGAGGAGATGGCCCATCCGTTCTCCCCGTCGAAGCACTCGTCCCACCACCCGTCGAGGATGGAGAGGTTGAGGCCGCCGTTCAGGGCGGACTTCATGCCCGAGGTGCCACAGGCCTCTTGTGGGCGTCGCGGGTTGTTGAGCCAGACGTCGGCCCCGCCGAGCAGTGAACGGGCTACGGCGATGTCGTAGTCGTCGACGAACACGAACCGGTGGCGCACCTCGGGGTCGGCGGCGAAGGCGTTGACCTGGCGGATCAGCTCCTTGCCGGAGTCGTCTGCTGGATGCGACTTGCCGGCGAAGACGAGCTGCACCGGTCGGTCCCCGGACAGCAGGAGCGCCTTGAGACGGTCGGGCTGGGAGAGCAGCAGGGTGGCCCGCTTGTAGGTGGCGAAGCGCCGGGCGAAGCCGATGGTGAGCGCACGCGGGTCGAGCACCGACTCGGTCCACTCGACGTCGCTGGAGGACAGGCCGCGAGCCATGAGCTGGTCGCGGAGGCGACGGCGCACGAAGGCAACCATCGCCTCGCGCCCCTGCTCCCGGGCTCGCCACACCTCGTCGTCGGCGACCTCCGCGAGCCGTGCCCACCGGTCAGGGCCGGCCTCGTCCCACTCGGGCAGCACGTGACGGGAGAGCAGCTCGGCCATCTCGGGGGCCACCCAGGTGGGGGCGTGCACGCCGTTGGTGACGGAGGTGATCGGCGTCTCCTCGATCGGCAGGTCCGGCCAGAGGTCGTTGAACATCTCCCGGCTGACGTCGCCGTGGAGCTTGGCCACGGCGTTGGACCGGCCGGCCAGCCGCAGCCCCATGACGGCCATGTTGAAGCGCTCGTCGGGCTCGTCGCCCGGCCGGTGCCCGAGGGCCATCAGCTCGTCGAGGCTGATCCCGACCTCCCTCGCCCACCCGGAGAAGTAGCGCTCGATGAGCTCGCGCGGGAAGCGGTCGATGCCCGCCGGCACCGGGGTGTGGGTGGTGAAGATGCACCCGGCCCGAACGGCCTCGATGGCCTCGCGGTAGCTGAGGCCCGGGTCGGCGACGAGCTGGCGGATGCGCTCGAGCCCGAGGAAGCCCGCGTGGCCCTCGTTGGTGTGGAACACCTGGGCGTCGAGGCCGAGGGCGTCCAGGGCCCGCACGCCGCCGATGCCGAGGAGGATCTCCTGGCTCAGGCGGTGCTCGGTCTCGCCGCCGTACAGGCGGTCGGTGATCTCTCGAAGCTCGGGCGGGTTCTCGTCCACGTCGGCGTCGAGCAGGTAGAGCGGCACCCGCCCGACCTCGGCCTTCCAGACGCGGGCCACCAGCGTCTGGTCGCCGAGGTCCACCTCGACGCGCACCCCGTCGCAGGGCGTGAGGGCCATGGCGTGCGGGTCGAGGTCGGGATAGCGCTCCTGCTGCCAGCCGTCCGTGGACAAGGACTGGCGGAAGTACCCGTGGCGGTAGAAGAGGCCGATGCCGATCAGGGGCACCCCGAGGTCGCTGGCCGCCTTGAGGTGGTCCCCGGCCAGCACGCCGAGGCCGCCCGAGTACTGCGGCAGGGCTTCGGCAATCCCGAACTCGGGCGAGAAGTAGGCCACCGAGCGCAGCGGCGAGCCAGCCCGGGCCTGGAACCAGCGGTCGCCGTCGAGGTAGCGCTGGTGCTCGGCCCGCACGTCGCCGAGGAAGCGCATGAAGCCGGGGTCGGCCGCCAGGGCCTCGAGCCGCTCCCGGGGGACCAGCCCGAGCAGCCGCACCGGGTCGTGGACGGAGGTGTCCCAGACCTCGGGATCGACCCAGGTGAAGACGTCCCGGGTCTG
>JBDSUN010000222.1:0-3205 GCA_039927735.1 Acidimicrobiales bacterium
GACATGACGGAGCACGGCTGGCCCTCCGACGCCTGGCCCGAGATCTTCGCCAAGGTGATGGCGGCCGACATCCTCGTGATCCTCACGCCGATCTGGCTGGGCGAGAAGTCGTCTGTGTGCACCCAGGTGATCGAACGGCTCTACGGCAACTCGAGCCAGCTCAACGAGGCCGGGCAGTACGCCTACTACGGGCGGGTGGGCGGCTGCCTCGTCACCGGCAACGAGGACGGCATCAAGCACTGCGCCATGAACATCCTCTACTCACTGCAGCACCTCGGCTACGTGATCCCGCCCCAGGCCGACGCCGGCTGGATCGGCGAGGCGGGACCCGGCCCGTCGTACCTCGACGACGACGGCGGGCGGGACAACGACTTCACGAACCGGAACACCACCTTCATGACGTGGAACCTGCTGCACGTGGCCCGGATGCTCAAGGACAACGGGGGCATGCCCGCCCACGGCAATCAGCGGGCCGGGTGGGACGCGGGCTGCCGCTACGACTACGAGAACCCCGAGCACCGCTGACCCAGGGAGTCAGTCCTCGTCGTCAGCGTTGCCTCGACCGTTCCCCTTCTTCCCCTCGTCGTCGCCCTCCTCGGGTGGCGGGGGTGCCGTGGTGGTTGTCGTGGTGGTGGTGGTCGGGAGCGACCCGAGCTGGGCCTGGACCGCCTCCACGGCGGCCATCACCTGCCGGGCGGCGAGGGTGTTCAGCTCCCCGGCCGCACTGAGCTCCTCGACGGAGGCTTCGATGGCGGCCAGGTGGAGCTCGGCGGCGGCCGCATCGCCGTTGGTGGCGGCCGCACGGACGGCGGCGACCTGCTCGACAAGCCGCTCGGAGGCGGTGGCAGAGAGCGAGGCCTCGTCGTCGCCGCAGCCCACCGCCAGCGCCGCCACCACGATCAGCGCACCCAGGCGCGCCATCATGGCTGCACCACCGCCTCCAGGTCCTCGATGGCTCCGTCGAGTTCGGGGGGGAGCCCGGACGCCTCCGGGGTGCTGGTGCTCGTGGCCGATGAGGGGGTCCCGGCATCGTCGCGCTGGGCGAACCAGAACCCCGCGAGGAGGGCCACCGCCGCCGCGGCGCCGGCGACGGATCGGCGGGACGGGCCGGACCGAGCCGTGGCTCCGGTCGGGACCCCCGGCGGCGGAGCTGGCTCGGCGAACACCGACTCGGGTTCCGGCTCGAGGGCAGGAGGCGTCGTGAACACCTCGGTCCTCGGTGCGATGCTCAGCGCCACGGTGAGGGCCATCGCATCCGCGGCCACCTGAGGAGGTGCGTCGGCCGTCGCGTCCGGGTCGAGCGCGACTCGGAGATCTCCGGCGCTCCGGAAGCGGTGTTCCGGGCGCCGGTCCATGGCCTGCGCCACCGTGCGGGCAAGGTCGGGGTCGATGTCGGGGAGGAGCTCGTCGATCGGCACGACGTCTGCCTCGCACACCGCCTTCACCACCGCCATGGGCGTGTCGACCGGGAAGGGCCGCCGGCCTACCAGCGCCTCGTAGAGGACGACGCCGACGGCGTACAGGTCGCTCTCCGGCGTGGCCGGATGACCCTCGAGGCGCTCCGGGGCCATGTAGGCCGGCGTCCCCATCACTTGACCAGTCATCGTGTGGTTCAGGCCCTCAGCCGTCTTGGCGATGCCGAAGTCGGCCAGCTTCGCACGACCGTCAGCGGTCAGCAGGATGTTGCCCGGCTTGACGTCGCGGTGGAGCACGCCGAGCTCGTGGGCGACCTCCAACGCCCCCACCACGTCAGCCAGGACGCGGCGGGCGCGCTCGGGGGCCAGCGCTCCCTCGCCGATCTCGTCGGCGAGCGTTCGGCCCGGAAGGCACTCCATGACGATGTACGCAGCGCCGTCCTGCTCGCCTGTGTCGAAGACGGTGACGGCGCTGGGATGGCTGATCCGGGCCGCGGCGTGCGCCTCCTCCTCGAACCTCCCCCGTGCCGAGGGATCCACGGTGAGGTCGGCCCGCAGGAACTTGATCGCCACGTCGCGCTGGAGGCGCTCGTCGTGGGCGGTCCGCACCTCGCCCATGGCGCCGCGACCGACGACCGGGCCGACCCGGTAGCGACCGCCGAGTAGCGAACGTGGTGGTTCAGCCGGCACCCGACCAGTGTGCCCGTTCGCGGCCGATCCCAACGATCGGCTCAGTAGCTTCTCGGCAGGCCCAGGACGTGCTCGGCGACGTAGTTGAGGACCATCTCCTGGGGGATCGGCGCCAGGCGCATCAGCCGGGCCTCCTTCCAATAGCGCTCGATGTCGTACTCGGTGGCGTACCCGAAGCCCCCATGGGTCTGCATGGCCCGGTCGGCGGCGGTGAAGGCGGCGTCAGCGGCGAGCAGCTTGGCCAGGTTCGCCTGCTCGCCACAGGGCAGTCCGTTGTCGTACCGCCAACCGGCCTCCCGCACGACGAGGCCAGCGGCGTGGAGGTGGGCATAGGCGTCGGCCAGCGGGAAGGCGATGCCTTGGTTCTGGCCGATGGGTCGGCCGTAGACGATCCGTTGGTTGGCGTACGCCACCGCCCGCTCGATGGCCACGCGGCCGACGCCGAGGGCCTCCGCCGCGATGAGGATCCGCTCCGGGTTGAGGCCGTCGAGCAGGTAGGTGAAGCCGCAACCCTCCTCGCCGATGCGATGGTCGACGGGCACCTCGAGGTCGTCGAAGCTCACCTCGCAGGACACCACCGCGTTGCGCCCCAGCTTGGAGATCGGGGTGATGGTCACCTGCGGGGACTGGAGGTCGGCCAGCAGCAGGGTGAGGCCGTGGGTCTTGCGCTCCACCGCTGCGAGCGGGGTGGTGCGGACGAGGAGCAGCACCTTCTGGCAATAGGGGGCCTTGGTCATCCAGACCTTGCGACCGCGCACGAGGTAGCGGTCGCCGTCAAGGGTCGCCCGGGTGGTGATGGCGGTGGTGTCGGTCCCGGCGTCGGGCTCCGTGACCCCGAAGGCCACGTGCAGCCGGCCAGCCACCACCTCGGGCAGGTACGTGTCCTGCAAGAGCTGGCTGCCGTGCTTCACGACCGGGTTCATCCCGAAGATCGAGGTGTGCAGCGCGCTGCAGCCGTTCATGGCGGCGCCGGAGGCCGCCACCTCCTCGAGCACGATGGACGCCTGGGTGATGCCGAGCCCACCGCCGCCGTACCGCTCGGGCAGGGCGACGCCGATCCAGCCGCCCTCCGCCATCGCCTCGTAGAACGCCCAGGGGAA
>JBDSUN010000223.1:0-5727 GCA_039927735.1 Acidimicrobiales bacterium
CTACATCTACGAAGACGACGGCTCGTCCGGGCCCCGGACCCACCAACCGCCCCACGCTTGCCGCACCCTCGATGACTACCGCGCTCGCATCGGTCAGGTCCGGGGCGACACGGATGCCCAGGCCCTCCACCTCCGCCACCCGATGGTGGCGATCCTCGACGACCACGATGTGGCCGACAACTGCTGGACGACGGGCGCCAAGAACCACGTCGACGCCGACGACGGGCCGTGGGCCGATCGCGTGCGGGCGGCCACCCGCGCCCGCCAGGAGTGGTTGCCCCAACGCCTCCGAGACCCGCAGGACGACACCTCCACCTGGCGCTCGATCGGCGTCGGGGACCTGGCCGAGCTCGTCCTGCTCGACACCCGGTTGAGCGGGCGGGACGAGCAAGCCGGCGACGGCGGAGATCCTGAGCTCGACGACCCGGATCGATCGCTGCTCGGCGACGACCAGCGGGCGTGGCTCGGTGAGAGGTTGGGCGATGTCGAGCGACCCTGGGCGCTGGTGGCCAGCGGGGTCGTGTTCAACGAGGTGTGCCTGCCCGTGCCGGCCATCCCGGGCATCAACCAGCTTCTGCCCAACGGCTATGCGGTGCTCGACGGCGTGGTCCTGCACGACGATCAGTGGGACGGGTACCCGGCGGAGCGCTCGAACCTCGTCCGCCACCTGGCCCAGCGCGGGGCGGCGGGCGGGCGAACCGTGCTGCTCTCCGGCGACATCCACTCCTCGTGGGCCTTCGAGGGGCCACGGCTCGACGGGCAGCCCGTGGCGGTGGAGATGACGGTGCCGGCGGTGGCGTCGAAGCCGATGGGCCGGGCGCACGCCCCCGGCGCCTGGCGGGCGCTGGACGCCCTGGTCGGCCGGTTGCAGCACGTGCCCTGGGTGGACGTCACCCGCCGGGGCTACGGCATCGTCGACCTCACCTGGGAGCGGGCCGTGATGGAGTGGTGGTTCGTCGAGCCGACCGATGCGGACCCGCTCGCCGACCAGTGGCTCGGCGCCGCGTGGCGCACAGACCGGGCGGCCTGGCCACCGGCCCTCGCCGAGACCGAGCCCACGGTCGACCCCGAGCGAGCCGTGTCGCTCGACCCGCTGCCGCCCCGTCCAGCCGACCTCGACGCCCTCCGCCGCAAGCATCGACGGCGGCTGGTGCTGGAGCGCTCCGCCCTCGGGGCCCTCGGTGCGGGAGCGCTGATGGGCGCGGCGCGGGCGGTCCGCCGGTGATCGCTCAGGGCGTGGACGCCGTCATCGTGGGCGGCGGGCACAACGGCCTCGTCGCCGCCAACGTGCTGGCCGAGCACGGCTGGGACGTGGTGGTCCTCGAAGGATCGCCTCGACCGGGCGGTGCCGTCCAGAGCGCCGAGGTCACGGCGCCGGGGTTCCTGACCGACCTCTTCAGCGCCTTCTACCCGATGACAGCGGCCTCTCCCGTCATGCGCGATCTCGCCCTCGAAGACCACGGACTCCGCTGGACCCACGCCCCCAAGGTGCTGGCCCACCTGCGGCCGGGTGCACCCGCCGCCGTGCTGCACCGCGATGTCGCCGCCACCGCGGCCGGGTTGGAGGAGGCGCAGGCGGGCGACGGTGAGGCCTGGATGCAGCTCCACGAGAGCTGGGAGCGGTACGGCCGGGCCTCCCTCGACGCCCTGCTCGGCCCCTTCCCGCCGGTGCGGGCGGGGCTACGACTCGGCTGGCGGGCCCGCACGGACCTGTTGGAGCTGGCCCGCATGATGGTGCTGCCGGTGCGACGGCTCGGCGAGGAGCGCTTCCGCGGACCGTCTCCGTCCCTGCTCCTGGCCGGCAACGCCCTGCATGCCGATGTCACCCCCGAGGCCGCGCCCAGCGCGCTGCTCGGCTGGCTCCTCTGCAGCCTCGGTCAGACGGTGGGGTTCCCGGTGCCGGTCGGCGGGGCAGGCCAGATCACCGAGGCGTTGGTGCGCCGGCTCGGCGCCGTCGGCGGGGACCTGCGCTGTGACGAGCGGGTCACCGGCATCGAGGTCACCGATGGTCGAGCCAGCCACGTCCACACCGCCGGTGGCACCTGGCACGCCCGGCGGGCCGTCATCGCCGCGTGTGACGCCCAGATCCTGTTCGACCACCTCCTCGATCAGGATGACCTCCCCGACGCCTACCTCGCCGGCCTGCGACGCTTCCAGCGCGCCCATGCGACCGTGAAGGTGAACTGGGCCCTGGACGCACCGGTGCCCTGGACCGACTCGCTCGCCGCCGACGCCGGCACCGTGCACCTGGCCGACTCGCTCGACGAGCTGACCATGACCTCGGCCGAGATGGCCACCGGCCTCGTCCCCGCCAACCCGTTCCTGCTGCTCGGGCAGATGACCACCTCCGACGCCACCCGGTCGCCGGCGGGCACGGAGTCCCTCTGGGCCTACACGCATGTGCCGCAGGACGTCCTGGGCGACGCCGGCGGCGAGATCGAGGCCACCTCGGGCTTGCTGCGTGGCGGTGACCTCGATCGGTTCGTGGAGCGGGTGCAGCAGCGGATCGAGGCCCATGCGCCCGGCTTCTCCTCGCACGTGCTCCAACGCCACGTGCAGGGGCCAGCCGACCTCGAGGGACGCAATGCGAGCCTGGTGGGCGGCGACATCAGCGGGGGCACCGCGCAGCTGCACCAGCAGCTCATCTTCCGACCGGTGCCAGGGCTGGCCCGGCCGGAGACACCCGTGCGGGGCCTCTACCTCGGCTCGGCGTCGGCCCATCCGGGCGGTTCGGTCCACGGAGCCTGCGGCGCCAACGCCGCGCGAGCAGCCATCTGGCGCGACCGCCTCCGCCGGGCTGGCACTGCGGTGCGCAGTCGGGCGACGGCGGCCCGCTAACGCACGGGAGCGGCCCGCGGACCGGCCGGTAGCCTGCGGACCCCATGACCCGGCACCTAATCACCAGCGCCCTGCCCTACATCAACGGGGTCAAGCACCTGGGCAACCTGATCGGGTCCATGCTGCCGGCCGACATCTACGCCCGCTTCCTTCGCTTGCAGGGTGAGGAGGTGCTGTTCATCTGCGCCACCGACGAGCACGGCACCCCCGCCGAGCTGGCGGCCAAGGAGGCCGGCCTCGAGGTGGCCGAGTTCTGCCGGATCCAGCACGACGTGCAAGCCGGCATCGCCGAGCGCTTCGGCCTCAGCTGGGACCACTTCGGCCGCAGCTCATCGCCCCGCAACCACGAGCTCACGCAGCACTTCGCCCGACGGCTCGACGAGGAGGGCTACCTCGAGGAGCGCACGACCAAGCAGGTGTACTCCCCGGCCGACGGTCGATTCCTGCCCGACCGCTACATCATCGGCACGTGCCCGCACTGCGGCTACCCGAACGCCCGCGGCGACCAGTGCGAGAACTGCACCCGGGTCCTCGACCCCACCGACCTCATCGAACCGCGCTCAGCCGTCTCCGGCAGCACGGACCTGGAGGTGCGGGAGACGACCCACCTCTTCCTGCTCCAGTCGAAGCTGGTGGACGAGGTGCGGGAGTGGGTCGAGGCCCACGCCGAGATCTGGCCGAACCTGACCCTGTCGATCGCCCGCAAGTGGCTGGACGAGGGTCTCCACGACCGGGGCATCACCCGCGACCTCGACTGGGGCGTGCCGGTCGACCGGCCCGGCTTCGAGGAGAAGGTCTTCTACGTCTGGTTCGACGCCCCCATCGAGTACATCGGGGCCACCGCCGAGTGGGCCGACCTCGACCCCGCTCGCGACTGGCGGAGCTGGTGGTTCAGCGCCCCCGACGTGCAGTACACGCAGTTCATGGCCAAGGACAACGTGCCGTTCCACACGGTCTCGTTCCCGGTCACCCTCATCGGGTCGCGCGAGCCCTGGACGCGGGCGCACCAGATCAAGGGCTTCAACTGGCTGACCTACTACGGCGGCAAGTTCTCCACCAGCCAGGGTCGGGGAGTCTTCATGGACGAGGCCCTCGACACGTACCCGGCCGATCTCTGGCGCTGGTGCCTCTTCGCCAACGCTCCCGAGTCGAGCGACGCCAGCTTCACCTGGGAGAGCTTCGCCGTCGCCGTCAACAAGGATCTGGCCGACTCCTTCGGCAACCTCGTCAACCGCTGCCTCACCCTGTCCGCCAAGCACTACGGGGCGGTGGTGCCCGCTGGTGGCGAGCCGGGCGAGCCGGAGCGGTCGCTGGCCACCGAGCTGGCCGAGGTGGTGGCGGCCTACACCAGCCAGATGGCGGCCAAGGACCTCCGCAAGTCGGCCAGCGAGCTGCGACGAGGCTGGGCCCTCGCCAACGCCTATTGGGAGCAGAGCGAACCGTGGAAGGTGGTCAAGGTGGACGCCGAGGCCGCCGCCGTGATCTTCCGCACCACCATCAACGTGCTGCGGGTGCTGGCCGTGCTCGGCGAGCCGGTGATCCCCACCTCCGCTCGGATCGTGCTCGATGCGCTGGGCGCACCGGAGGCCGGCTGGCCGAGCTCGTCAGCCATCGACGTCGAGCTCTCCCGCCTCGCGCCCGGCCAGGCCGTCACGGTCCCGCCGGTGCTGTTCGCCAAGATCACCGAGGACGATCTCGCCGAGCTGGTCCACCGCTTCGGTGGCCCCGAGGGCTGACCGACTCCTGCGCCCCGCTACCAGCTGCCGCCGCCTCCACCTCCGCCGCCACCGCCGACGGACCCCCCGCCCCCGCCGCCGCTGCCGCTCGAAGACGGGGCCGTCGAGGTGGACGAGGTGGAGTGCACGAGGAGAGGGGCCATGTAGACGTAGCCGAGGCCGGCGTCGGCGGGGATGATCGACGAGCCCTGGACGGCGCGCTCCCAGCGGTCGATCTCACCGAGGGCCACCGCCCAGGCCGTGTACTCGCGCAGCACGCCGCGCTTGGCCGCCTCCTCGGCGTGGAAGGTCTCGGACTCGTGCAGGAAGCGACGGAACGATTCCACCCGCAGCCAGAGCCCTGAGCCCAGCGGGGTCCGCACCCGGAGCTCCCAGCCGCGCAGCAGGGCCGCGAGGCCGCCTCCCGCAAGCAGGGAGGCCATCACCACGACGACGATCCACTGCCGGCCGTAGCGGTTGGCCGCGAACCCACCCGCGAAGGCGCCGATGGCGCCGACCACCATGGCCAGCGCCCCCCACGCCCGCACCTTGATCTTGGCCCGGTCGGCGTTCAGGTCCCACAGCCCGCTGGCCGCCGCCCAGGCGTCGAGCTGGCCGTCGATGGCGCCCCACCCCGTGGCGAACTTCGGGTCGTACTTGCCGAGCTCGATCTCATCCCGGCCGCCGAAGGCGGTGACCAGCGGACCGTAGGCGCCGCTGGTCAGGCCCTCCTTGGCCACGATGCGGACCTCGTTCTTCTGCTCCTCGACGAGATCGATGGCCCCGTCGACCGCAGCCTGGATCAGCCAGGCCACCTTGTGCTCCGCACGCACCGCTTCGTCGTGCAGCAACCCGCCCTGGGCGGCGGTGAGCTCCGCCGGCGGGGCGAACTCGGTGGTGGCCATCTGACGCAGCTCGCTCTCGTCGAGCCGCACCTCTGAGGTGGGTCCACCGCCGCCCGCCCAAGCGGCATCGGCCACCCCACCCGTGCCCACCCGTTCCCGGCCCGACCGACGAACGAGCTTCGAGGTGGACAGCGCACCGCCTAGCCCAGCCGCGACGGCCGCCGCCGCCGGGAGAGCCAGCCCGATGCCCGGATCCGGCGGCGCCGAGGTGGGCGGCGCCGGCAGCGATGGCGCCGCCGCCAGCGCCGCGCCTCGCGCCGCGGTCACGG
>JBDSUN010000224.1:0-17029 GCA_039927735.1 Acidimicrobiales bacterium
GATGGCGGTGCTGGCTGGGGCCGGCCAAGCCGAGCAGGTGGTGGTGCACGAGCGGGCCGCCATCGGGGTGCCTGCCTCCGTGCCGTGGGAGCAGGCGGGCGCGGTGCCCGAGAACGTCACCACCGCGCACGACGCCCTGTTCACCCAGGCCGGGCTGGTCATGGGCGAACGGTTGCTGGTGCACGGGGCGGCGGGTGGCGTCGGCACCGCCGCGGTGCTGCTCGGGGCCCTGGCGGGCGCCACCGTCGTGGCCACCGTGCGGGATGAGGCCAAGCGCGCCGGGGTCGAGGCCCTCGCCCGCGGGGTACGGGCCATCGCACCCGAGGGGTTCGCGGCCGAGGGACCCTTCGATGTCATCCTCGAGCTGGTCGGCGGGCCCAACCTGCCGGTTGACGTCGAGGCGCTGGCCATCGGCGGCCGCATCGCGGTGATCGGCGTCGGGGCCGGCGCCAAGGCCGAGCTGAACCTTCTGGCGCTGATGGGCAAGCGAGGACGGGTCCTCGCCTCCACCCTGCGCACCCGCCCGCTGGAGCAGAAGGCCGACGCGGCCCGGCGGGTCGAAGCCCAGGTCGTGCCGATGCTGGCCGACGGGCGCCTGCGGCTCCCCCTCTCCGCCACCTTTGCGATGGCTGAGGCGGCGGCGGCCTACGAGCGCTTCGGCGCCAGCGGCAAGCTCGGCAAGATCGTGCTCACCACCTGATGGACTTCGAGCTGTCGCCGGAGCTGCTGGCCCTGCAGGCGGAGGCCGTCGAGGTGGGTCGGTCGGCGGCCGAGCAGTCGGACCTCACCGAGGACACATGGATCGCGGCTCCCGACCGGGCCTTCTCGGTGGAGCTGGGCAAGCGGGGCTGGCTCGGCATGACCTGGCCCGTGGAGGCAGGCGGAGGCGGCCGTAGTCCCCTCGAGCGCTTCCTGGTCTTCGAGGCCCTGATCGGCAGCGGCGCTCCCCTCGCCACCTCCTGGTTCGCCGACCGCCAGATGGGGCCCACCCTCCTGCAGTTCGGAACCGCTGCGCAGCAGGCGGCGCACCTGCCCCAGATCCTGGACGGCACCTCGGCCTGGAGCATCGGCATGTCCGAGCCCGACGCCGGGTCCGACGTCGCCTCCATCCGCACCCGCGCGGTGCGCGACGGCGACGACTTCGTCGTCAATGGCCAGAAGATCTGGAACTCCGGCGCCGCCACGGCCGACTGGATCTACCTGATCGCCCGCACGGACCCGGACGCCAAGCCCCACGCCGGGCTCTCGGAGCTCATCGTCGACATGCGCTCGCCCGGGATCTCCATCCGGCCCATCCGGGACATGACGGCCAGCGACCACTTCTGCGAGGTCTTCTTCGAGGAGGTGCGCGTGCCCGCCGAGAACCTGGTCGGTGAGCTCAACGGCAGCTTCCGCCAGGTCATGCGCCAGATGGAGCACGAGCGTGGCGGCATCGACCGCCTCCTGAGCAACCGGAAGCTGTACGTGGACGTGCTGACGTGGGCCGACACCACTGACCCCCGGGTGCGTCAGGAGGTGGCCGCCATCGAGACCGGCTACCGGATCGGTCGGCTCCTCGTGCTGCGGGAGGTCCTCGGCCAGGCTCCGAAGCAGTTCTCCGCCGCCACCAAGACCTTCTGCACCGAGCTCGAGCAGCGCATCGCGGCCTTCTGCGCCGACGCCCTCGGCCCGGCCGCCATGCTGGCCGAGCCGGGCCTACCTCAGCGGGTGAGTCGAGGCGTCGCCTACGCCCCCGCCTACACGATCATGGGCGGCACCACCGAGATCCTCCGCAACATCCTCGGCGAGCGGGTGCTGGGTCTCCCTCGCTGAGCTCGCCTCAGGCGCGCCGGACGTCAGGGCGGGGATCGCGCTCGATCGGCGCCACCCGTGCCCGGGCCTGTGTGATCACGGCCACCCCGTCCCGCACGATCACGGGGTTGAGCCCCAGCTCGTCGATCTCCGGAACGTCTTCCACCAGGGCGGAGACCCGGAGCAGCGTCGCTTCCAGTGCGGCCCGGTCAGGGGCGCCCAGCAGCGGCCCGAGGCGGGAGTCGGCGATGAGCTGCCGGGCGATCAGATCGGAGAGCGGGAGGGCCCGCACCTCCGCGGCGGTGTCCAGGGCGGAGGCGGCGCCACCGGGGCCAAGCGAGAGGACGGGCCCCACCAGCGGATGGTCGACCACCGAGATGGACACGTCGACCCCTGGTCCCACCATGGGTTGCACCAGGGCGGGAGCGAGGTCGAGGTCCTCGGCCGCCTCCATGCGCTGCCAGGCGACCCGCATCGCGTCGGGGCCCTCGAGATCGATGGCGAAGCCAGCCGCCGCCGTCTTGGCCCGATCCGCTCGGCCCGCCGCCTTCAGCACCACGGGGTAGCCCATCGACCCTGCCGCCTCTACGGCTGCCTCGACGGTGTCCACCGCCTCGGTGACGAGGGTGGTCAACCCGACGGCGTCGAGCAGGGCCATGGCGTCCTGCTCGGCGAGGGCTGCCGGCCCGGTCGCCAGGTGGTCGTGCACGAGAGCCCGAGCCGCGGCGGCTCCCCGCTCGTCGAGCTCGGCGACCTCGCCCTCCGGCAGGCTCTGCCACTCGGCATAGGAGGCCGCCCGTCCGAGGGCACGGGCGGCGGCGTCGACGGCGGCGTAGATCGGCACGGACCCAGATGCGGCACCCGCGGGTAGCGGGCCGTAGAAGCAGGCCGCCACGGTGACCTCGGGGGCGGCCCGGCTTCCCGCATCCATCGCGAGCCGCACCTCCGAGGCACTGGCCCCGAGGGAGGGCGCGTAGAGGACCAGCACCGCATCGACGCCCGGATCGCGCACGAGCGCCTCGATGGCTTGCTGCATCTCGGGCTGCCCGGCCTCCAAGCCGAGGTCGACCAGGCCCAGCGACCCGAGCGCGTGGCTGGCCAACGGCGCCAACGTGGCCCGCGTGGCGTCACCGAGCTCGGCCAGCTCCAGGTCGGCGTCCAGTGCCGCATCGGCGCCGATGGCGAGGGAGCCTCCGGCGTTACCCACCACCGCCACCCTCCTGCCGCGCGGAAGCGGCTGGTCGATGAGCAACCTGGCCGTCTCGAGCAGGGCCGGGAGGGTCGGCACCCGGATCACGCCCGTCTGCCGGAGGAGGGCGTCCTCGATGATGTCGTTGGATTCCAGCGACGAGGCCTCGGTGGGCAGCCGTCCGGACTTCACCGCCACCACCGGCTTCACCCGACTGAGGCGGCGGGCCTGACGACTGAAGTGGCGCGGGTTGCCGAAGCTCTCGATGTACAAGCAGACGACGTCCGTGGTCGGGTCGCTCTCCCAGTACTGGAGCATGTCGTTGGCCGACACGTCGGCCCGGTTGCCGAGGGCCACGAACGACGAGATGCCGACGCCCGCCTCGCGAGCTCGATCGATGATGGCGGCGCCGACCATGCCCGATTCCGACAGCAGGGACACCTTGCCATGGAGCGGCCTCACGTTGGCGAAGGTGGCGTGCAGCCGGACCGCAGGGTCCGTGTTGAGGATTCCGAGGCAGCTCGGGCCGACGACTCGCACACCCCAGGAACGGGCGATCCGGAGCACCTCGGCCTCGAGGGCGGCCCCGTCGGCACCCACCTCTGCGAAGCCGGCGGAGAGGATCACCACGCCGTAGACCTGCTTGCGCCCGCACTCCTCCACCGCGGCAGCCACCGCCTCGGCCGGCACCGCCACGACCGCCAGATCCACGTCGTCGACGATGTCGAGGATGCTGGCCACGGCCCGCACGCTCCCCACGTGGTCAGCGTGGGGGTTCACCGGCCACACCGGTCCCTCGAACCCGCTCCGCTGGAGGTGGGCGAGCACCTCGTGACCGAGGCTGCCGCGCTCCCGGCTGGCGCCGATCACGGCCACGCTGCGCGGTGCGAGCAGACGTCGCACGGCCTCCGCGGCCGCTGACCGGGCCCGACCCTCGATGGCCGCCTCAGCCTCGGGCGTGGGCTGCAGCCCGAGTCGGACCTCGATGACGCCGTCGGCGAAGCTGGTGGCTGTCTCGAACCCAGCCTGGGTGAAGACGCTGATCATCTTGCGGTTCTCCGGCAGCACCGACGCCGTGAAGCCGGTGAGCCCCACCTCCCGGGCGCGCGCGGCCAGGTGCTCGAGGAGGACGGTGGCCAGCCCCCGCCCGTGGTTGGCGTCGTCCACGAAGAAGGCGACCTCCGCCTCAGCCCGGTGGCGCCAGCGGTCGTAGCGGGCCACCCCGATGATCTCCTCGGCGCGGATGGCGACCAGCGCAAACCGGTCGACGTAGTCGACGTGGGTGAAGTGCTCGACATCGCGCTCTGACAGGCGCGGCCTCGGGCTGAAGTAGCGGAAGTAGATGCTCTGGGGGGACTGACGGGCGTGGAAGCCCGTCAACAGCGCACCGTCGTCGGGCCGGATGGGGCGCACGCAGGTGGTGGCGCCGTCGGCCAGAACGACGTCGGTCTCGAACCCGGACGGGTACTCGACGGGCCTGTCCATGGCCCGCAACCTACCGGGTACCGTTCGCGCACCATCGGCCCCCGAGAGGACCCCGTGCGTCGGAATCCCGCCCTGCTCCTCGTCCTGCTGCTGGTGGGCGCTCTCACGGCGGCTGCCTGTGCCACCGAGGCCGCGGATGACGCGGCCCTCGTCTTCGAAGGTGACGAGGGCTTCGAGTCCGAGGAGGATCTCGGGGAGGAGATCGACGAGCCGATCGCGCCCGAGACCGGCCTCGACGACGACGAGGCGCCGACCAGCGATCAGGTCGTGGAAGCCGCCCTCATCGACGTCGACGCCTTCTGGAACCGCACCTACGAGGACCTCTACGGCGAGCCGTACGAGGAGATCGCCGGCGGCTTCTGGGCCTACGGGCCCGACAGCGAGCAGCCGCCGTGCGGCTCCCCCCCGCCGGACTACGTCGACATCGCCGAGAACGCCTTCTTCTGCCACGTGGCGGACCTCATCGCCTGGGACAACGTCAACCTGATCCCGGACCTCTACGAGGAGTTCGGCGGCTTCACCCTGGGCATCGTCTTCGCCCATGAGTTCGGGCACGCCATCCAGCTCCGTTCAGACACCGGTGGCGACACGATCGTGCTGGAGCTCCAGGCCGACTGCTTCGCTGGCGCCTGGACCGCCGATGTGGAGGCGGGCAACTCGGAGTTCTTCGAGGTGGGGCTCACCGACCTCGACAAGGCGGTGGCCGGCTTCCTGGAGCTGCGCGACGGGGTGGGCACCTCCGCCCAGGACCCGGCCGCCCACGGCACCGGCTTCGACCGAATCGGCTCCTTCGTGGAGGGCTACGAGCAGGGCGTGGAGCGCTGCGCCGAGTACCCGGCCGACTACGAGGCTGGCCAGCTCGTCGTCGTCCAGGTGCCCTTCAGCGACCAGACCGACTTCGAGCGGGGCGGCAACCTCCCCCTGGATGAGCTGGTGCCGTTGCTGCTGGAGGACCTCGAGAACTTCTGGACGCTCGTCTTCCAAGAGCGGGGCGACGGGTGGACGCCGATCACCGACCTGGTCGGGTTCGACCCGGACGTCGACGAGGTCGAGTGCGGCGGAGACGCCTACAGCGGCGATGTGCTGGTCGGCGCGTCCTTCTACTGCATCGACTCCGACACCATCTACCTCGACGATGTCAACCTCGTCCCCGCCCTGAACGAGATCGGGGACTACGCTGTGGCCACCGAGATCGCCCGGCAGTACGCCTACGCCGCCCAGGTCCGCCTCGGCAACGAGGACAGCACGTTGGCGACCAACCTCAACGCCGACTGCCTCACCGGGCTGTACGCGTCCAGTGGCTTCCTGGGCAACCGCGACGGCCAGGGCCAGACCCTGTTCCTCTCCCCCGGCGACCTCGACGAGGCCGTCATCGCCTTCCTGCTCAACAGCGACAGAAAGCAGGGCGTCGGCGAGGACGACGAGGGAGTCTCCGTCGGCTCGGCCTTCCAGCGCTTCGACGCCTACCGCACCGGGTTCGTCGAAGGCATCGTCGCCTGCGACGCCCTGCTCGACGGCGAGGGCTAGTCGGCGCGAGCGCGCCGGGACTGGCGCATCAGGCCGTACACCCCGCCGCCGATCACGACGACGACCACGCCCAGCAGGAGCAGCTGCAGCGCGCCACCCCGGTCACCGGGTTCCGAGGGCGCTTCCCCGGAGTTGGGCTCGGGCACGATGTCGCGGGGGAGCAGGCTGACGGTAGGCGTCGAGGTCGAGGGCTCCTGCGCGGCGGCGGACGCGGTGGACACCGCCAGCAGGGCCAGCACAGCGACCACGATCGCAATCGGCCGTCGCACGGCTCAGCGGGTGCGGCGGCGGCGGCGGTTGGTGGCCAGCGGCGGCCCCACCTGGTCCGCCTCGAGCGTGCGGGTGGAGTCGAGGTCCCACAACCACCGTCCGCCTTCGTTGCGGAGACGGCCGAGGGCCACCTCGGGGATGGCCCGATCAGTGAAGGCCACCACCTGGTAGCCCTGCGTCACCGCCTTGGCGGCGGCCCGGGCGAGGAACCCTGCGGTCCCGTCCAGGGCGCCAGCCGGGGCGCAGACCAGCGCCCCGGCCACGATGTCACCTTCGAACATCGGGCCTTCGGCGGTGGACACGTCCCACTTGAGCGCCGGATCTCCCAGCACGGCCACGCAAGCCTCGGGGTGCTGGCGGTACAGGTGGACCAGCGCCTGATGCAGCTGGCTCAGTGACGGCTTCGCCAGTCGGAACCCTGCGGCCATGCCGGCATCGACGAGCACGAGGGTGGGATCAGCCATGTCGCCAGGACGCTACCCGCACGGCTCTCCGTCACTGACGATCGTCACGAGTGGGCCGTGAGGGATTCGAACCCCCGACCCCCTGCGCGTCATGCAGGTGCTCTAACCAACTGAGCTAACGGCCCGTGAGCGGATGACGATAGCAGTCGGCCGTTCGGAGCTCGAAGCCATCAGCTGGGCTGGTTGGCCTCGTCGTTGGGCTCGTCGACGCCTTCGGCATCCCGCTGGGCCATGCGGTCCCGCTCCTCGGACGCCGCCTCGTCGGCCAGCTCCTCGAGCTCTACTTCGACCTCCTCGCGCAGCGCTTCGGGGTCGGGGGTCTCGTTGCTGTCGCTGGTGTCAGACATGGCTCCAGTGTGCCCGCGATCCCCGCCGCCGAGACGACCGTCGTCAGGCGTCGGGCGCCCAAGAGCGGGCGTAGCCCTCGACATCGAGAGCCTTAGCGGCCTCGCCCGGGATGAGCGCGTGCCGAGCGTCGATCATCACCGCCACCTCGTCGGCCATGCGGCGCGCTCCCCCTGGCGCGGCGGCCGCCTCGGCATCGCGCTGCCGGGCGCCGGGCTGGGGGCCGTGGTGCAGGCCGAAGGGGTGCCAGGTGAGCATCCCCTCGTCGATGCCGACCCGGGAGAAGAACTCGCCTCGGTGGTAGAGGATCACCTCGTCGTAGTCGACGTTGCGGTGAAAGAAGGGCAGGCGCAGTGCCTCAGGATCCTCTTCCAGCGGTCGGGGGACGAAGGTGCACACGACGAACCCGTCGGCCACGAAGGTGGAGTGCACGGAGGGCGGCAGGTGGTAGCGGGGCGAGGTGACGGGCCGGAAGTCGTCGACGTTGATCCGCATCGGGGCGACATCACCCTTCCAGCCGACCACGTCGCAGGGATGGAAGTCGTAGGTGATGCGGGTGTCCTGGCCGAGTCGCTTGACGACGACCGTGAACTCGCCCGCCTCGTCCACCGCCTCCGCCTCCGGCACGTCGATGAGGGCGGGATCGAAGAGGGCGTGGCGGCCGAGCAGGCCCTTGTCGGGCAGCTGGAACCGGGACTCGAGGGCTTCCACGGTGAGCAGGTCGGTGGGGGTGGCGGGCTCGAAGCGGTAGGTCGTGCCGCGCGGCATCACGAGGTAGTCACCGGTGCGGTAGTCGAGCGGGCCGTACTCGGTGCGGAGCCGTCCGGTGCCGGCGTGGACGAAGAACAGCTCGTCGCCATCCGCGTTGCGCAGGAACTCCGGCCGGCCGTCGGCATAGCGATGCCAGGCGATCGACACCTGCTCGTTGCCAAGCAGCTGCGTGGGCCACAGGTCGTCCCGACCGCTCAGGCGACGAGTGTCGTAGGCGTGGTGGACGCCAGGGCCCTGCACGTCCACCCAGTCGGTGGGTGCATGCAGGCGGTAGAGGTGGCTGGCCGGCCCGTAGAAGCCCGATCGCCCGTGCTCCTCCTCGACCGTTCCCGGGGGCAGGCCGACGTGGGCCTGACGGCTGGTGACCCCTCGCACCCACTGCGGCACTCCGTCCATGCGGACCTCCGCCCTAGAGGTTGCCGCGTCGGGCCTGGGCCCGCTCGATCGACTCGAAGAGCGCCTTGAAGTTGCCCTCGCCGAAGCCCTTGGCGCCCTCGCGCTGGATGATCTCGAAGAAGACGGTCGGCCGGTCCGTCAGCGTCTCGGTGAAGATCTGCAAGAGGTAGCCCTCCTCGTCGCGGTCGACCAGGATGCCGAGGCTGGCTAGCGCCTCCCAGGGCAGCTCGATGTCCGCGAGGCGGCCCCGGGCCTCCTCGTAGTACTCGCCCGGCACGTCCATGAAGCGAACGCCGCGTGCCCGCAGCGCCCGCACGGCCTCGACGACGTCGGGCGTGTGCAAGGCGATGTGCTGCACCCCCGGGGCGCCATAGAAGTCGAGGTACTCCTCGATCTGGCTCTTCCGGCGGCCGGCGGCCGGCTCGTTGATCGGCAGCACCACCTTGTCGTGGTTCCACACCACGGTCGACATCAGCGCCGAGTACTCCGTGGTGATCTGGTCCTCGCTGAAGTGGGTGAGCTGGTCGAAGCCGAGGACGTCCTCGTAGTAGCCCACCCACTGGGCGAGCTGCCCCTGCTCGACGTTGGCGACGACGTGGTCGAGACGGGTGATTCCCACGTCGGGCCCGACCGGCCGGACGAGGTCGGTCGGCTCGAACTGGGGAGCGAAGCGACCCGTGTAGGCGGAGCGATCGAGGAAGGTGTGCACCGTGTCGCCGTAGGCCCGGATGGCAGCGTGGTGGACCACCCCGTGCGCATCCTCGTCCTTGGCCGGCTCCCGCTCGCTCGCCGCTCCACGGGCCAGGGCGGCGTCGTAGGCGAAGGGGACGTCGTCGACGAGGAAGCAGATGTCACGGATGCCGTCGCCGTGGGTGCGCACGTGGTCGGCGATCGGGCTCTCCGGGTGCAGTGCCCCCGACACCATGAAGCGGACCCGACCCTGCTCGAGGAGGTAGCTGACGCGATCACGACGACCCGTCTCCGGCCCGGCGTAGGCGACCACGTCGAAGCCGAAGGCGGCCGCCAGGAAGCCGGCGAAGGTGCGGGCGTTGCCGACCCACCACTCGAGGTGATCGATGCCCCCGAGGGTGGGGGCGGCGGGGATCGCGGTCATCGCTCCACCCCCGCCTCGTGGTCGGCCCAGAGACCGTCCCAGAACGCCTGCACACCGTCGAGCATCCGGGCGGCACCGGCGAGGAAGCGCTCCTCGTCGAACCACGGCTGGGCAAAGGCCTCCACCAGCTCGTCGTCGGTGTGGGCGGCGTGCTGGTCCTCCACCTTGTCGTGCCAGGTCCAGAAGGCCAGCGGGAGCCCGTCGCACTCACGCGCCTTGAAGGCGTCCAGGCCGGCGATGAGCTCCTTCCAGAACCCCGAGGCGGCCCAGTGCTCGACGGCGTAGCTGGCGCCTTCCGCCACCGACGCGTCCTCGGCGCCGTAGACCTCGAGTAGCTCATCGCAGAAGAACAGCGTCGGCTCGGTGCCGTGACGTCGCTTGCCGACGTCATCGAACCCGAGGCCGATCGGCTTGGCGAAGCGGAGCAGCCACTCGAAGTGGGCGGCGCCGAAGCGGAAGCGTCCGCCGTCGACGGTGCCCTCCGTCGCCACGAGATCTGGGTCGGTGCCGGCCGCCGCCGCCGATCGGTCGGCGTTGAAGACGACGCCGAGCTCGTTGAGGAGGATCTCCTTGCCCGACCGGTAGGTGTCGAGGTCGGCAGCATTGATCACCTTGCGGAGCTGCGCCTCCACGAAGAGGTGGCTGAACACGGAGAACTGCACCGCGAGGTGGCGCACCTCGCCGCGGCCGGCTTCCCCTGTGGCGAACCAGGCGGTGTACCGGTTCCCGGCCACCACGGGGTGGTGGGCGATGAGCTCGTCCACCCGTGCCCGGAAGTCGTCCACGCTGGCCACCGTTGCCGTGCTCATGGACTGGTTCCCCCTGCTGGATGTACGGGTTGCGTCCATCAGGGAAGTCTCTCGCCTCGATCAGGTCAAGCAAGGCGTGGATCGATGCACATCCTGCTCAGTCGTTGGCGCGATGTGCTAGACACTCTGTCCATGTTGCCTAGCGGGATCGACGCCCTCGACGCCAAGCTCATCCAGGCCATGTGCAAGACGCCCCGAGCCGGTGTGATGGAGCTGGCTCGCCAGCTCGGCGTGGCCCGCGGAACGGTACAGGCCCGTCTCGACAAGCTCCAGAAGCGCGGCATCATCAGCGGGTTCGACCCCGACCTCGATCTGCAAGCGATGGGCTACGAGGTGCTCGCCTTCGTCACCCTCGAGATCGCCCAGGGACGGCTCGAGGACGTCATCGCCCACCTCCGATCGATCCCCGAGGTGCTCGAGGCCCATGCCACCACCGGCCCGGGAGACCTGCACTGCCGCGTCGTCGCCCGCACCAACGCCCACCTGCAGCACGTGCTCGGCCGGGTGCTGGAGGTGCCCGGCATCGGCCGCACCACCACCCAGATCGCCCTCAGCGAGCAAGTGCGCCATCGCGTGCTCCCGCTCGTCGCCCAGGTGATCGACGACGCCACCGATGCGCCCCCCAGCGGCCGGCGATCAGGCGCCCGCTGACGAAGTGGGGCCAGCGGCGGCCTCGCCGTAGGGTCGGCGGCCGTGGACTCCCCCGTCGCCGACAGCAACGCCGTCCCCCGGTCGGCCGTGCCTCCGCTGCGCCGGCTGTGGGCCCATGCCGGCCGCCACCGCCCTCGCGTCGTGCTCGCCACCGTCTTCTCGGTGCTCAACAAGATCTGCGACGTCGCCCCCGAGCTGCTGATCGGTGCCGCCGTCGACGTGGTGGTGAACACCGATCGATCCTTCGTCGGGCGCCTCTTCGGCGTCGAGGACCGCTTCGACCAGCTCACCATCCTGGCCATCGTCACGGTGATCGTCTGGATCGCCGAGTCCGTCACCGACTACATCGCCGACCTCACCTGGCGAAACCTGGCTCAGGACATCGAGCACGACATCCGCATGGATGCCTACCGCCACGTGCAAGACCTCGAGCTGGCCTACTTCGAGGACCGCTCGTCGGGCGGGCTCATGGCCGTGCTCAACGACGACGTGAACCAGCTCGAACGGTTCCTCGACCTCGGCGCCAACGAGGTCATCCTCACCGTCACCAACGTCCTGCTGGTCGGCCTGGCCTTCGCCATCATCTCGCCCGAGATCGCCGTCCTCGCCTTTGTCCCGGTGCCCGTGATCATCCTCGGTTCACTCCGCTACCAGCGCTCGCTGGAGGCGCGCTACGACGCCGTGCGAGCGGCGGCCGGCCGCATCGCCGACACCCTCACCAACAACCTGGGCGGGATCACCACCATCAAGGCCTTCACGTCCGAGGAGCGCGAGGTGGAGCGCGTCACCGTCGACAGCCAGGCCTACAGCGACGCCAACCGAGAGGCCATCCGCTTCTCCAGCGCCTTCATCCCTCTGATCCGCATGGCCATCCTGGCCGGCTTCACCATGACGTTGATCGTCGGCGGCAGGGCAGCACTGCGGGGCGACCTCGACGTGGGTCTGTTCTCGTCGCTCGTCTACATGACCCAGCGACTGCTCTGGCCGCTCACCCGGCTCGGCGAGACGCTCGACCTGTACCAGCGAGCCATGGCGTCGTGCCGGCGGATCTTCGGGCTGCTCGACGTGGAGCCGTCGATCCAGCCCGGCACCCGTCAGCTGCCCGCGCCCGTCGCCGGCGCCGTGCGCTTCGAAGCGGTGCGATTCGCCTACGGCGTCGGGCCGGAGGTGCTCCGCGGCTTCGACCTCGACATCGGCCCCGGCGAGACCCACGCCATCGTCGGAGCCACCGGCGCCGGCAAGTCGACCATCGTGAAGCTGCTGCTGCGCCTCTACGAGCCGACCACGGGCTCCATCAGCGTCGACGGCGTCCCCGTCGACGACCTCACCTTCGGATCCTTGCGGGGCTCCATCGGGTTCGTGAGCCAGGACGTCTTCCTGTTCCAGGGGACGGTGCGGGAGAACCTCACCTACGGGCGACCGGATGCCATGGAGGCGCAGGTGGTCCAAGCCGCCACCTTGGCCGAGGCTCACACGTTCATCGATGCCCTTCCCGAGGGCTACGACACCATCGTGGGCGAACGGGGTCAGAAGCTCTCCGGCGGGCAGCGCCAGCGACTCACCATCGCCCGCGCCATCCTGCGGGACCCGGCCATCCTGGTGCTCGACGAGGCCACCTCCGCGGTGGACAACGAGACGGAGGCGGCCATCCAGCGCTCCCTGGCGCGCGTGTCGGCCGACCGCACCACCATCGTCATCGCCCACCGGCTCTCCACCGTCCGCCACGCCCACCGCATCCACGTCCTGGAGGCCGGCCAGGTCATCGAGCAGGGCACCCATGAGGAGCTCGTCGACCACGGCGGCCTCTACGCCGCCCTCTGGCGAGTCCAGACCGGCGAGCAAGTCGTCACGACCACCGACTGAGCGGCTGGGCAAACTGCTCAGGACGAGGTCAACCCTCCAGGGCACGGAGACGCAGAGCGGGCTGGTCGGGGTCGCTCGGCCGGCTCCCGGTCGTCTCGCCTCGAGGTTGGGGGCATGGGGCGCAGTCATCGCGCCTAGGTGCCCCGAACCTCGGCGAGGTGGACGAGACCAGGCGTGGCGACACCGACCCCCCAAACGTGCCCGACCGACGACGTCAGTCCGGGGCGAAGCCCTGTCTCAGCGTGTTCTCGGTGGACACTCGTGGGTCGAGGAACTGGAGGAGGTAGTCGGGGCCGCCGGCCTTGGAGCCGAGGCCGGACATGCCGTAGCCACCGAAGGGCTGCCGGCCGACCACGGCGCCGGTGATGTGGCGGTTCAGGTAGACGTTGCCGGCCCGGAGCTCGGCGGCGGCCCGCCGGAGGTGCACGGGCGAGCGGGAGAAGCAGCCGGCGGTGAGGGCGTAGTCGCTGGAGTTGGCCAGCTCGAGGGCGTGGTCGAAGTCGCGGGCTCGGAGCACGGCCAGCACCGGACCGAAGATCTCCTCGGTGGCGATCGGGACGGCAGGGTCGTCGACGGCCACGATGGTGGGGCCCACGAACCAGCCCGTGTCGGGGACGTCGTCACGAGCCAACAGCACCGTGCCCTGACGGGGGGCCGCGTCGACGTAGCCCAGGACCCGCTGGTGGGCATCGGCATCGATGACCGGGCCGACCTGCACGCCCGGGTCGGCGGGATGACCGACGAGCAGCTCTTGGGCGCAGCCGATGAGGCGTTCGACCATGGCGTCATACGCGCGATCGACCACGATCAGTCGGGAGGCGGCGGAGCACTTCTGCCCGGCGTAGGCGAAGGCCGAGTAGGCGACTGCCGGTATTGCCTGGTCCGGGTCGGCGTCATCGTCGATGATCAGCGCGTTCTTGCCGCCCAGCTCGCAGACGACCTTCTTCATGTGGCGCTGCCCGGGATGCGGGACCGCCGCCAGCCGGTTGATCTCGAGACCGACGGGCTTCGACCCGGTGAAGGCGATGACGGCCACGTCGGGATGCTCCACCAGCCGAGCGCCGACGTCCTCGCCGAGGCCGGGGAGGAGCTGGAACACACCGGGCGGCACCCCGGCGGCGAGGAGCGCTTCGGCCAGGCGCCAGGCCACCCCGGGCGTCTGCTCGGCCGGCTTGAGGATCACCGGGTTGCCGGCCGCCAGGGCGGCGACGGTCATCCCGCAGGGGATGGCCAGTGGGAAGTTCCAGGGAGCGATGACGACCGTCACGCCCTTGCCCTGGTAGGTCATGCGGTTGGCCTCGCCGGGAGGCGACTGCACGAGGTCAGCCGATGCCCCCGCCAGGCGGAGCACCTCGCGCCCGTAGTACTCGCAGAAGTCGATGGCCTCGCACACGTCGCCATCGGCTTGATCCCAGGGCTTGGCCGCCTCGAAGCACTGCAGTGCGGCCAGCTCGTCGCGCCGCGCCCGCATCCAGTGCGCAGCGCGGAACAGCAGGCCGCCCCGCTCCGCCGCCGGTGTGCGCCGCCAGGCCGGAGCCGCGGCCAGGGCGGCCGCCACCGCCGCATCGGCGTCGGTGGCCGTGCACGAGGCCGAGGTGGCCACGACCCGATCGGTCTGGGCCGGGTCCACCGACGTGATGGTGGCGCCGGTCAGGAACCGCTCCCCCGCCACCACCGCCGGCACCTCGATGCCCGGGCCGTCGCGACGCCGGTCGATGGCCACCGAGAAGGCGGCCCGTGCCGAACCGCGTCGCCACTCCCGGAGCGGCTCGGGTTCGTAGGGCGACAGGTCGTCTGCGACCGTCTCCTCCACCGCCGGTGCCGTGGTGGGGCCGGGGATGTCGTCCACGTCCGGTGCCGCCACCAGCTCGTCGAGCGCTCGGCCCTCGGCGAAGCGGTGGCGGACGAAGCTCTCGTTGGACGTGTTCTCCAAGAGGCGCCGCACGAGGTAGGCCATCCCCGGCACCAGCTCCCCTACCGGCCCGTACACGCGCAGGCGCAGCCCAAGGCGCTTGATGGCCGCGTGCACCGGCTCGGCCATGCCGTAGAGGAGCTGGATCTCGTAGCCGTGGTCGGGCACGCCCCGCTGGCGTCCGTAGCTCACGGCGTAGGCCAACGAGCGGAGGTTGTGGGAGCCGAAGGCCGCCCGCACCTCGCCGTGGTGGTCCTGGAGCAGCCGGGTGCAGCGCTCGTAGCTGGCGTCGGTCTCGTCCTTGTCGGCGAAGACCGGCGGCGTCCAGCCGGCCGCGCGAGCGTGGACGGTCTCGGCATCCCAGTAGGCCCCCTTCACCAACCGCACGGTGATGGGGACGGCGCGGCCGCTCGACCAGGCGATCAGGTCGGCCAGGTCGTGCCGCGCGTCGCGCAGGTAGGCCTGGATCACGATGCCGGCGGCGACCTCGGCGAACTCCGCCTCCGCCATGAGCTCCCGGAACAACGACAGCGTGAGGTCCTTGGCGTCGTAGTGCTCCATGTCGAAGTGCACGTGGGCACCCCGATCCCGAGCGGTGCGCAGGATCGGGCGGATCCGTTCCTTGGCGCCCTCGAGACCCTCCGCCCGACTGAGCGGTTCGTAGTGGGTGGCCAGCGCGGTGGGCTTGATGCTGACGTTGACACGGGGCAGCGCGCCAAGGTCGTCGCGCTCGAGGTGGTCGTCGGGCGCCCACGACGGCGCCGCCGTGCAGAGGGCATCGAGGAGCTCGAGCACGCGCGCCTGGTAGCGGTCGGCCTCTCTCGCCACCACCGTCTTCTCCCCGAGGAGGTCGACGGTGGCGGCGCTGCCGTTGCGCCACAGCTGGTGGAGCCCGGCGACGGCCTCGGCGGGCGTGGAGCCCACGATGAACTGCTCCGCCATCCGGGCGATGTTCTTGCGGGCGACCCGCGCCTCGACGGCCGCGCCGAAGGGCACCTTGTCGGCCAGATCGACGCCGAGGTCCAGAGCCTTGGGCACGTCGACGCCGTCGAAGTACTCGGCCAGGTGACGAGCGATGTCGTCCCGATCGTCCAAGGCCGGGAAGACGTCGACGAAGCGGAACAGCTGCGTCTTGAAGGCCGGCCGCGCCATCGCCCAATCCATCATGCGGTCGCTCCACCACGACATGCGGAAGACCTTCGAGCGCTCGCCATCGCCCAGCTCGGCGATCCGGCGGGCGAGGGCCTGGGTGTCGCGCTCGACGCCGGCGGGGTCCATCGTGGGCGACCGTACCCGCCACATCGGCGGCCCGGACGCTGTGCGCTGTGAGGTCACCGCCACGGTGTCGTGACGGTGACCCGCAAGCGGACTACTTGACGGCGTCCTTGAAGGACTTGCCGACCTTGACCTTCGGCACCGTGGCGGCGGCGATCTGGATCTCCGCACCGGTGGCCGGGTTCCGGCCCGTCCGAGCGGCGCGCTCGGCCCGCTCGAAGCTCAGGAACCCTGGGATCTGCACCTTGTTGCCACTGGCGACGTTGCTGGTGACGACGTCTTCGAAGGCGGCGAGGACGGAGCCAACAGCCGCAGCGGACTGACCTGACTTCTCGGCGACGGCGCTGACGAGTTCGGCCTTGTTCATCGGGCCCTCCTTGTGGGCTGTTCTGGCGTCGGTCACGCTAAACCGCCGGGTTCCCGGCGTGGTGGATGCTTTGGCTAGTGGCCGCCGTGAGCAGTGTCGCAGAGGCGGGTCTCGCCCTCCGCGATCGTGCCGCCAGCGACGCCCTCCAATGCGGAGAACGGACCACACGGGTGCGGCTTGGTCCACACGTGGATCATCGGGGTCTCTACCCCCTTGGTGAGGCCCGGCGCGCAGTTGCCGTCGGCATCGGTGAGCCCGGCGACCCGGCTCCCGGCGAAGCAGAGGTTGTCGTGGATGTGCCACTGGGTGAGCTTCCCGCCCAGCTCCGGCACGGTGTCCAGCGTGTCACCGGGGTTCATCATGAACATGGCCGCCACCAGCTTCTTCGGTGTGACCGTGGTGTCGTAGACCAGCGACTCGGGGAAATCGGGGTCGAGGATCTTGTCGTCGTTCATGTTGGCGACGTTCAGGTAGTGCTCCTCACCCAGGCCGCCGTCGCCGATCGACCCGAACCCCATGGTCTCGGCCACGGCGGGATCAGAGAACTGCGGCAGGCGGACGATCGTGATCGCCAGGAGGTTCTCCGCCGCAGCCTGCTGCTGCGGGGTGACGCCCTCCACGCAGCCGAGGTCGATGGGCATGGTGGGGTCGTAGGGCTTCGGCGCCACGGCCGAGACCGCCTGGACGGCGCCGCCGTTCGCCTCCGTGTGGGCGGCCCCTGCGTCACCACCGTGCTCTGAGGTGGCGGACTGCTCGCCACCGTGGCCGCCGCCGCCGGCGGCGTGGCCGTGGCTGCCGGC
>JBDSUN010000225.1:0-4072 GCA_039927735.1 Acidimicrobiales bacterium
GCCCGTCCGCCCCGACGCTCTGGCGCCGAGCTCGGAGCGGCACTCCGGGAGTCGTTCCAGCTTCAATCGATCCTGGTCCCGCTCTACGCCATCGTCCTGGCCCTCGTGGTGGCCGCCCTGGTGATCCTCCTCGTCGGCAGCAACCCGATCGAGGCCTACTGGGCACTGCTCCGGGGCATGTTCGGCACCACCGATCGGATCGCCGCGTCGCTGGGCCGCTCCACTCCGTTCATCGGCGCGGCCCTGGCGGTGGCCTTCGCCTTCCGAGCGGGCCTGTTCAACATCGGCGCCGAGGGCCAGCTCCTCGTCGGCGCCACCACGGCGGCATGGGTGGGCACGTTCAGCTGGGTGGCCGACGTGCCCGGGCCGATCGCCATCCCCATCGTCATCGCGGCGGGCGCCCTCGGCGGCGCCGTCTACGGCGGCATCCCCGGCGTGCTCAAGGCCAAGACCGGGGCCCATGAGGTGATCGTCACGATCATGCTCAACAACATCGCCATCTTGATCGTGCGGTGGCTGGTGAACTCCCAGGACCCGCTCATCCTGCGGGATCCCAGCGCCTCCGTGCCCCGCACCGCCGACCTGCCGGAGTCGGCCCGCCTGCCCGAGGTGATCGCCACGAGCCCGCCCATGCACCTCGGGTTCTTCTTCGCCATCACCCTGTGCACGGTGGTGTGGTTCATCCTGAAGCGGACCACCTTCGGGTTTGCGGTGCGCACCGTGGGCACCAACCCCAACGCCGCCAAGTACGCCGGCATGGGCGTCAACCGCACCATCATCACCGTGATGGCACTGTCCGGCGCCTTCGCCGGCCTGGCCGGCGCCGGAGAGATCACCGGCACCTCCGGGTTCCTCAGCCCGGGCGTGTTCGTCGGCATCGGCTTCGACGCCATCGCCATCGCCCTGCTGGCCCGCGCCAACCCCTTCGCCATCATCCTGACGTCACTGCTCTGGGGCTCGATGCTCTCGGGCGCCGGGCTCATGCAGCAGGAGAGCGGGCTCTCGATCGACGCCGTCCGCATCGTCCAGGCGCTGGTGCTGCTGTTCGTGGCCGCCGACGTCATCGTGCGCACGCTGTTCCGCGTCAACCGCACCACCACCAGCGCACTGGAGACCACGCAGGTCACCACCGGATGGGGGGGAACGACGTGAGTGGCCTCCGCTTGGGACGTCGCCAGACGATCGGTGTCCTGTTCGGCCTGCTGGGACTGTTCCTGGTGGGGTACGTCGCCGGCAACCTGGACCCGATGGACCGCGGGCTCTCGCTGGAGCCACCGCCCGATCCGGCCAAGCTCATCGTGGACCCGCCCGTCACCGTGACCGCCATCGGCGTGGTGTTCGTGCTGGCGGCGGTCGCCACCTTCTTCGAACGCCGCTCTGCCCGATTGGCCAGCGGCGCCCTCCTGGTCTCGACCGTGCTGTTCATCCCCTTGGTCGTCATCTTGGCGCTGGCCCTCTCCCAGACGCGGGACACCAACGTGATGCAGCTGCTGGTCGAGTCGCTTCGGCTCGGCACGCCGGTCGCCCTGGGCGCCATGTCCGGTCTCTGGTGCGAGCGGGCCGGGGTCGTCAACATCGGCATCGAGGGCATGATGCTGACGTCGGCCTGCACCGGCTTCATGGCCTATGCGCTCCTGGGCGACGCCAACACCACGTGGGCGCTGTGGGCCGCGGTGCTGGTGGCCCTGGCCACCGGCGGCCTGATCGGCCTGCTCCACGCTCTGCTCTCGGTCACCTTCCGCGTCGACCAGATCATCTCCGGGGTGGTGATCAACCTGCTGGCCCTGGGGCTGACGGGCTTCCTGCGCTCGGAGGTCATCGTGGACACCGGCGTCTCGGCCGGAGTCCCCACCGGCACCTTGTCGATCCCCTTGCTCTCGGACATCCCGATCCTCGGCCCGCAGCTCTTCACCAACAAGCCGATCTTCTTCGCCATGTTCGTCGTCATCGCCGCCACCAGCTGGGTCCTCTTCCGCACGCCGTTCGGGCTTCGCGTCCGCTCCGTCGGCGAGAACCCGCACGCCGCCGAGACGCTCGGCATCGATCCCATTCGCATCCGCTACCGGGCCGTCGTGATCGGCGGGGTCATCGCCTGCCTGGCCGGCGCCTGGTTCTCCCTCGAATCCCAGGCCGGGTTCCAGGACAACATGACCAACGGCACCGGGTTCATCGCCCTGGCCGCCCTCATCTTCGGCAAGTGGCGACCGGGCACGGCCTTCGCCGGGGCCATCCTGTTCGGGTTCACGCGGGCCCTCGGTGCTCGCCTGCAGATCCTCCAGGTCTCCGTCGGGGACTTCTCCCTGCCGAGCGAGTTCCTCCAAGCCCTGCCCTACGTGGTGACGATCGTCGTGGTCGCCGGCGCCATCGGTCGGGCCACCGCTCCCGCGGCCGACGGCGTGCCCTTCGAGCGGTCCCGGTGAGCGCTGCAGTCGACTGGCCGGCCCTCGAGGCCGCCGCCGTCGATGCCTGCGCGCGGGCCTATGCGCCCTACTCGAGCTACCCCGTCGGAGTGGCCGGCCTGGTCGACGACGGCCGGGTCCTCACCGCCTGCAACGTGGAGAACGCCTCGTACGGCCTGGCCCTGTGCGCGGAGTGCGGCCTCGTGTCGGCGCTGCACGCCACGGGCGGCGGGCGCCTCCTGGCGGTGGCCTGCGTCGACGGCAGGGGCCAGCCGCTGGTGCCGTGCGGTCGGTGCCGGCAGCTGCTTCACGAGCACGGCGGCCCGGAGCTGCTGTTCAACGGTCGACGGTTGGGCGAGCTCCTCCCCGACGCCTTCGGCCCGGACCACCTCCGCCCCGCCTGAGCATGGATGCCATCGACCTCATCGTCACCAAGCGTGACGGCGGCCCGCTCCGCGACGACCAGATCGATTGGTTCATCCAGGCCTACACCGGGGGCTCCGTCGTCGACGAGCAGGCCGCCGCCCTGCTGATGGCCATCCTCTTCCGTGGCCTCGATGCCGCCGAGCTGGCCCGGTGGACGCAGCAGATGATCGCCTCGGGCACCCGCGCCGACCTCACCAGCCTCGGCCGACCCACGGTGGACAAGCACTCCACGGGCGGCGTGGGCGACAAGATCTCCCTGATCCTCTGTCCGCTGATCGCGGCCTGCGGTGCCGCCGTGCCGCAGACCGCCGGCCGGGGCCTCGGGCACACGGGCGGCACCATCGACAAGATGGAGACGATCCCGGGGTGGCGGTCGACGCTGACTCCCGACGAGGTGGTGCAGATCCTCGGAGAGGTGGGCGCCGTCATCAACGCCGCGGGCCCCGACCTGGCCCCCGCCGACGGGAAGCTCTACGCCCTGCGCGACATCACCGGCACGGTCGAGTCGATCCCGCTCATCGCCAGCTCGATCATGTCCAAGAAGATCGCCGAGGGCACCGGGTCGCTGGTCCTCGACGTGAAGGTGGGATCGGGGGCCTTCATGAAGGACCTGCCCCGCGCCCGCGAGCTGTCCCAGGTGATGGTGGGGCTTGGCGCCGCCAACGGCGTGCGCACCACCGCCCTGCTCACCCAGATGGACGTACCGCTCGGGCGCACCGCCGGCAACGCCCTCGAGGTCATCGAGGCCATCGAGGTGCTGGCCGGCGGAGGTCCCTCCGACATCGTCGATCTCACCCTCGTCCTGGCGCGCGAGATGCTCGAGCTGGTCGGCATCACGGTCGACCCGGCCGACGCGCTGGGCGACGGCCGGGCCATGGACACGTGGCTGGCCATGGTTCGAGCCCAGGGTGGCGACCCTGCTGCGCCTCTCCCTTCCGCCACCGAGGTCGAGGTGGTCACGGCGCCCACCACCGGCACGCTGGCTCGCCTCGACGCCATGGCCGTCGGCGTGGCGGCGTGGCGCCTCGGGGCCGGACGGGCCCGCAAGGAGGACGCCGTCTCCCCCACCGCCGGCGTGGTCTGGCATGCCACCGTCGGCGATCAGGTGACCGCCGGCCATCCCCTCCTCGACCTCCACCTCGATGACCCCGCCCGCCTGCCGAGCGCCCTCGCCGCCCTCGCCGACGCCATCGAGATCACCCCCGACCCCGTCCCCCCTCCCACCCTCATCCTCGACCGCATCGGAT
>JBDSUN010000226.1:0-5325 GCA_039927735.1 Acidimicrobiales bacterium
AGTGAGAGGTGAGCCGGTTCAGCTCGCTGAGCAGCATGCGGATCCACACCGCCCGAGGGGGCACCTCGAGACCGAGCAGGGTCTCGGTGGCGAGGCTGAAGACCAGCTCGTTGAAGATCGGTGAGGCGTAGTCCATCCGCGTGACGTTGGTCCCGCCCTGCAGATAGGTGAGGGTCTCTCCCGTCTTCTCCATGCCGGTGTGGAGGTAGCCGACGATGGGCTTCGTGCGCAGCACGGTCTCGCCTTCGAGCTCCAGCATGAGGCGCAGGACCCCGTGGGTGCTGGGGTGCTGCGGCCCCATGTTGATGATCATGGTCTGATCCTCGGAAGGGCCCTCGCTGACGAGCTCGGCCGCCTCCGCCTCCGACATGCGCAGCGTGGCGCCGAGCTCGCGCAGCAGCTCCTCGGCACCGGCCGAGGTCCGGTCGGTCATCTCCTGGGCACCCTCAGAGGTGCCGAGCCCCGAGCTGCGCTGGGTGACGCTCATCGGTTGTCCTTGCGATCGGCGTCCTTGAACTGCACGGGGATGCGGCCGACGGCTTCGTCCTTGCGGAGCGGGTGCCCGACCCAGTCCTCCGGCATCAGGATCCGCGTGAGGTCGGGGTGGCCGTCGAAGGCGATGCCGAAGAGGTCGAACACCTCGCGCTCCATCGCCTCGGTGCCCGGGTGCACATCGAACAGCGACGGGACCGTGGCGTCGGCCTCCGGCACCTGGATGCGCAGGCGCACGCGCTGGCGTCGGCTGTGGGACATCAAGGTGATGACCACCTCGAAGCGCTCAGGTGTCAGCCCCTCGGGCAGGGCGCGGTCGGCCTCGTAGGTGAGGTAGTCGACGCCGGTCACGTCGAGGCACATGTTGAAGGCGTCGTCGTCGCGCCGGGTCCGTACGAGCGTGACCACGTCCTCCCGACCGGGGTGGAGCACCTGCTGTCCGACGCTCCGCGTGACCGGCGCGCCGTGCAGGACCTCGGGCGCGGAGACCTCGGCCTCGGTTGACTCGGCGCCGGCAACGACGGTGTCGTCAGCCACGTCAGGCCCTGCTGCTCAGCGCGACGGCCTGTGGCTCCGGCTGCCCGTCGCGCTGCTCCACGTGGAGGCCGAGGCCGGTGCCGGGCGGTCGCCGGGTGAGGTGACCGTCGCGAATCTTCTCGTGGAGGGTGTTGATGGCGTGGATCAGCGTCTCCGGGCCAGGCGGGCAGCCGGGGGCGTACACGTCCACGGGCACGACCTGGTCGACGCCCTGCACCAGTGCGTAGTTGTTGAACATCCCGCCGGTGCTGGCGCACACGCCCATGCTGATGACCCACTTGGGCTCCATCATCTGGTCGTAGATCTGTCGCAGCACCGGGGCCATCTTCTGGCTGACCCGACCGGCCACGATCATGAGATCGGCCTGGCGGGGGGACGCCCGGAAGGTCTCCATGCCGAAGCGGGCGATGTCGTAGTGGGCGCCGCCGGCCCCCATCATCTCGATGGCGCAGCAGGCCAGCCCGAAGGTGGCCGGCATCACCGACATGCGGCGAGCCCACTTGACGAGGTCCTCGAGCTTGCCGGTGACGAAGTTGTGGTCGAGCCCCTCGAGGCCCTTGTCCATGTCCCAGCCCATCAGGCAGCCTCGTCTTCGGTGGACGGCGGGTCCTCACGCCCGTCGAGGCCGACGCGACGGATGGTGGTGCCGGTGGTGCGCTCGCTCGAGACCATCGGCGACAGGCGCCGCCGCTGCTGGACCGGCCCCCAGTCGAGGGCCCCGTTGCTCAGCAGGTAGACGAACGAGACGAGCACGGCCACGGTGAACAGCAGGACCTCGGCCAGCCCGAGCGCACCGAGGTCGCGGTAGATGACCGCCCAGGGGTAGAGGAAGATGATCTCGATGTCGAAGACGATGAAGATCATGGCGATGAGGTAGAACCGCACCGGGAAGCGCTCGAGCGTCTCCCGCCCGGGCACGATCCCGCACTCGTAGGGCGATCGCTTGGCGGCGGTGCTGTTGTTCGGGGCCAGCAGCTGCGAGGCCACGCGGGACACGGCGGCGAAGAGGACCGCCAGCACCGCCAGCACCACGACGGGGAGGTACTGGCCCATCCCGGCTCAGGCCTCGATCGTGGCGGGCAGGAAGCCCCGCACCTCGGCGACGCGCAGGTCACGGCGGTGGAGCATCAGCACGGACACCGCGAACAGGGCGCCGGAGCCGATCGTGAGCATGGCCCCCGGGAAGCGCACGTCGCCCAGGTTGCGCTCCATGATCACCGACACCACCGGCTGAGCCGGGTTGGCCTCCGGGGTGGGGGGCGCCTCGCCGGGCACCGGCTCCTGCACGCGCACCGGTTGCACCTGGATGAGGGCGTAGTGGGGCGGGTGCTGGACCTGCCAGAAGGTGGACTTGAGCTTGGTGGTGATGCGGTCGAGCCGGCTGGGGTCGTCGGGCAGGCCGTCCTTGCCACCGCGCTCGAAGGAGTAGGCGGTGACGTAGTCCTCCGCCGCCGCTAGCCCGAGCTCCTCGTCTGGGTTGGCGATGAAGTACTCGTCGACGGTGGCCTTGG
Source organism: Acidimicrobiales bacterium (assembly GCA_039927735.1). Classification (GTDB taxonomy): domain Bacteria; phylum Actinomycetota; class Acidimicrobiia; order Acidimicrobiales; family VFJN01; genus VFJN01. Next base: position 2,541 of record JBDSUN010000226.1, read on the forward strand.
CCTCGCCGAAGCTCGGGTTGGCCTCCGGCAGGAGCTCCCACCCGCCGAGGGTCGACGCCTCGTCGTCGCTCAATGCTTCGACCGCATCCCCGTCGAGCTCCCGGAAGGCCTCAGGATCGGGAAGGGAGGACGTGTCGAGGACCCGGGCTTCGCTCAGGTCGGCGTCTTCGACGCCCGGGTAGACCACCTCGGTGACCTCCCACTTCGGCGCCTCGCCGAGCATGCCGATGGTGCCGTAGACCCACCAGGTGAGCCCCATGATCGTGCACCACCCGAAGATGGCGCTGGCCCCGATGAGGAACCCGAGCCGGGAGCCGAGGTTGGTGCCGAGGAGCAGGTAGACGGAGCCCAGGAGGACGACGACCCCTACCGCCACGGCCAGGAACCCCCGCAGCTGCGGGTCCCACGCGATGCCGGCCAGCACGTGCACCATCAGGGCTCCTCGGTGGTGTTGGAGGTGGGATCGACCTGATCAGCATCGCCGGGAGCCACCGAGCCGCCCTCGGCGTTGCCCGAGCCCGGCTCGCCGGATCCCGTGTTCTCGTCGCCTGTGGGCTCGGCTCCGGTTCCGGTGCTCTCGCCGAGGCTGGCTTCGTACAGGGCCACGGCCCGGAGCATGCCGTCGGTGAACATGCCGTCGTCGACGGCCTCGGTGTTCGGGTTGTCGCCGTAGCCGGGCATGCGCCCGCTGCCCTGGCCGCGCTGGCCGTAGAGCATCCCGAACTCGGAGCCCTCGTGCAGGAACTCGATGAGCTCGGCGATGGTGAGGAACTGCCGGGGGACGACGCCGCCGGTGAGGGCCGGGCCGAGGGCACCGGAGCCGTCCGGGTAGCCGGTGTAGTCGCTGAGGTCGGCATCCGCCGGTTCGTAGGCGCCGTACCGGTAGGACTCGCCCTTGGTGTGGCAACGGGCGCAGGAGAAGCCGCCGCCCGCCTCCCCCGACTCCATGCCGAGGTTGAACAGCGCCTCGCCGACCTCGGGGTCCGTGTAGTCGATCGGGGTGCCCTCCTCGATGTCGAGGTCGGCGCGCAAGGCGCTCTCCGCCTGCACCTTGGCCTCCTCGGAGGTGAGCTGGATGGAGCCGAGGTAGTCGATCAGCTCGTCGATCTGCTGGGTGGTGAGCGGCCCGCCGCCCTCCGCCCCCCAGGCCGGCATCGGGGTGCCCGGGCGGCCGTAGACGAGGATCTGGCGCACCTCCTCCTCGGAGAAGCGCAGCAGCACGGTGTTGATGGCCGGGGCCCGCCAGGTGACCGTGGCCACGAACTCGCCGTCTTTGTCGGTGAGGGTGAAGGGCGGGGCCTGGCCGCCCACGCCCTCCGCGCCGTGGCAGCCGGCGCAGTTGAAGCCGCCGTCCCCGGTGGGGGCGAACAGCCGGGCCCCGCGGTTGACGAAGGTGGAGTCGAAGTTGTCGATGGCGCCCGACATGCGGCCGGGCTCGGCCAGCCAGTAGAGCGGGAGCCCGATGGCGCTGACGGCCAGCAGGAGCAGACCGGTGCTGAGCGAGCGGGTGAGGCGGGGACCCTCGAGGCCCTCGTCGTCGTAGTACGGCTTGCGGTTGGCGGCCAGCTCGATCTCCGAGGCCACCTCGGCCCGGCCGGCCCGCACGTTGACGGCGGCGTAGACCACGAAGCCGATGCCGGTGATGACGGCGATGATGACGCCGACGGCCTTGACGGTGCTGGCGGCCAGCACCACGCTGGCGAACAGGCTCACTGGATCAGTGCTCCCCGCCGCCGACGCAGTGGGGGCCTTCGGCCTCCTGGCCGGTGGTGTTGGTGCCGATGGGCGGTCCGATGATGATGATGCCGGTGTTCACGCTGATGTTGCCGTTGGCGACGGTCAGCGGGAAGCGGTCCAGGCCGCGCGGTGCAGGGCCGCCCTTCTTCTCGCCGTTGCGGTTGTACTGCGAGCCGTGGCACTGGCACTCGAACCACTGGGACGTCTTGCACTCGGGCACGCGGCAGCCGAGGTGCACGCACTTCTGGTAGAGCGCCGTGTAGCCGGCCTCCATCCCCTCGAGCTCCTGGGTGTAGACGCCCCGGGCGGCGCCGAGGGCAGCGGCCGGGTAGTGGGTCACCCACATGCGGCCCTCGGGGTAGTAGGCGAAGCCCCGGCCCTCATCGATCTTGGTGTCGACGTCGCCCGTGCTGCCGATGCCGATCTCGGCGCCGAAGCCCACGCCCAGCTGCGGCCAGAGGAAGGCCAGCACCGAGGCGCCGAAGCCGGCCAGCCCGAGGCCGAAGAAGGTGACGATGCCCCGGTTGAAGAACTGGCGCCGGGTGACGGCCAGCACGTCCGGGTCGGGCGGCACCCACGCCACCGGCGCGGTGGCGCCGACGGTGGCCAGCGCCTTGGACGACTCGCGGCGTTCCAGGACGGCGGCCCGCTCGACCTCCTTGCCGGTGGCCGGAGCGGCGTCGTCGGGGTCGCGGACGGCCACCGCCCCGCGGTCGCGCTGGCGCGTCTCGCGCGCCAGGGCGCCGATGGCCTCACCGGTATCGCGTCGACGGGCGGAGGCGAACAGGGCCACCCCGGCCAGGACGACGAGGACGGGGATGGCGATCAGCAGTGCGGTGGTGGGTTCCATCAGGTTGTCTCAGAGCTCCACGAACAGTCCGGCGTTCCAGGGGAAGATGAAGTTGAAGCCGGGACCCCGGAAGAACGTCCCGATCATCACGAGCACTGCCCAGTACATGAGGAACATCGTCATCAAGGAGATGGCGAACTTCCGGTTCTCCGGCTTGTTGCTCGGGTTGCGGTCTGTATACGGAGCCAGGATGAGCCC
>JBDSUN010000227.1:0-2606 GCA_039927735.1 Acidimicrobiales bacterium
GGGAGTAGGTGCGGTACACGGCACCGTCCACCTCGAGGAAGCAGGTGCGGCCTGGCATGTCGTACGGCTGGTCGGCGGTCAACTTGGTCTTCTGGCCCCGGGCGGCGTACTCGTCGAGGGTGCGGAAGTTGAACTCGTCGAACCCTCGGGAGGCGTCGATCGTCACCCCGAGGTCGTAGTTGAAGTCGCCTTCGCCCGACGAGTACCACGGGATGTCCCAGCCCTGCTTGGCCTTCCATCGCTCGAGCTTGTCCAGCGGTGCCCTGGACACCATGGCGTAGCTGGTGTCCCTGGTCGCGAGATGCTCGAGGAACCCCGACGAGAGCTCGTCGGTGCCGGCCGTGCAGCTCGGGCAGCCGTCCTCCCACTCCGGATGGAACATGAAGTGGTAGACGATCAGCTGCTTGCGATCCTCGAAGAGGTCGAGCAGCGTCACCTTCCCCCCGGGGCCCTCGAGCTCGTAAGGCTTCGTGATCGCGACCATCGGGAGCTCACGGCGCTCGGTGTTCAGGGCGTCGCGCTGCTTCGTGGCCTCCTTCTCCTTGGCCAGGAGGGCCCGGCGGGCGACAACCCATTCGTCCTGCGAAACGATCTTCGGAAGGGTCATGACGTCTCCTTGCGGTCGGCCCGACGCGGTCTACCCGGTGTCGACGGTGTGGCAGCCGCCCGATCATCGGTGGGCTACGAGCGTTGGCGCAGGCTCGACTGGCGGTAGGCGAGCAGCATCATCTCCGCGTCGGTCCAGATGACCGCCTTGGGGCGCCGCTCCTGCACGCTCGATGAGGCGGACTCCACCAGGGCTGGAAGGTTCTCCCGGTAGCGTGAGGCGATGCGCACCCTGCCGGCGGGGGAGTACCACGATCCGGCGGTGCACGACACCGAGCGGGCCGCGATCTTCGGCCGGGAGTGGCTGTGCCTGGGGCCAGCGGCTGCAGTGGCGGATCCGGGCTCCTACGTCGCGGAGACGGTGGCGGGCTGGCCGTTGGTGGTGGCCCGGGACGCCGCCGGCGAGCTGCGGGCCTTCCACAACGTGTGCCGGCACCGAGCCGGGCCGCTCGTGGACGACGGGAGCGGCACGTGTCGGGCCTTCGTCTGCCGTTACCACGGCTGGTCCTACGAGCTCGACGGACTGCTTCGCTCGGCGCGGGACTCCGGCCTGAGCGACGCCGACCTCGATGGCCTCGGGCTGCTCGAGGTGCGGGTGGCCACGTGGCGGGGTCTGCTCTGCGTCGGCCTGGATCCGGAGCTGCCGCCGATCGAGGCCTGGATGGGGGCCGACTTCATCGCCCAGTGCGAAGCCTTCGCGATGGAGGCATGGCAGCCGACCCGCCGGCTCACCCACGACCTGGCCTGCAACTGGAAGACCTACAGCGACAACTACCTCGAGGGCTACCACATCCCCTGCGTGCACCCTGCGCTGGCCAGGAGCATCGACACCTCGACCTACGCCGTGGAGGTGCACGACGGCTGGGCGCGCCACTCCGCCACCGCTCGGGACGGCACGAGGGCGACCGGGACGTGGCTCTACCACTGGCCCAACCTGGCCGTGAACCTCTACGAGCACGGCATGAGCATCGAGCGGTGGTACCCGACCGGGCCGGCCACCTGCACGCTCGTGCTCGACTTCTGCTTCGCCGACACCAGCGAGGCGGCCATGGAGGGCAACCACCTCGACGTGGACGCCTCCGAGCGCATTTGCACCGAGGACAAGGCGATCTGCGAGGCCGTGCAGCGCAACCTGGCGGCCGGCGCCTACACCGACGGCCTGCTGTCTCCTCGTCACGAGGGCGGCGTGGCCGACTTCCATGCTCGGGTGCTGCGGGCTCGGGCCACGGAGGCCGCCCGCCAAGGGTGAGGCTACGAGCGCTGGCGGAGGCTCGACTGGCGGTAGGCGAGCAGCATCATCTCCGCGTCGCTCCAGGTGACCTCCTTGGGCACCATGGCGTTGGCGAGGGCGGCGCAGGCCCGCTTGGTGGAGGCCAGGCTCAACGGGTCCATCGACAGCAGGCGGGCGGCCACGGCCCGGGTGGCAGTGGAGAGCTCCGCGTCCGGGTGCACCCGATTGACGAACCCCCAGGCCGCCGCCTCGGCGCTGGTGAAGCGCTCGCACAGCATCGCCACCTCCTTCGTGCGGGCCGGACCGAGCTCCCGCATGAGGCGAGGGAGCGCCTGCCAGGTGAGCGGCAGGTCGAGCTCCACCTCCGGAATGGAGAACCAGGCCGACTCAGCGGCCAGGCGCAGGTCACAACAGCTCAGCAGCACCACGCCACCGCCCACCGCGAGGCCGTTGGCCACGCCGACGGTGATCTGCGGCAGGCGGTCGAGCAGCTCGCAGGTGCGACCGCCCAGATGGGCGCGCTCCAAGCGGTCGAGGTCGTTCAACGGGGGAGCGGGGCGGCGGTCCCCGAGCTGCGCTCCGGCGGAGAAGGCCCTGCCCGCTCCCGTCAGCACGACGACCCGCACGGTGGGGTCGGTCTCGAGGGCGCCGCACAGGTCCTGGAGCTCGTCGTGGGTCTGGATGTCGAGCGCGTTCAGCTTCTCAGGCCGGTCCAGGGTGACGGTGAGCAGACCCGGGAGCTCTCCATCGAGCACGACATCGAGGGCCT
>JBDSUN010000228.1:0-5272 GCA_039927735.1 Acidimicrobiales bacterium
GCTGACGTGGTGGCCGTCGAGCCCGGCTTCGAAGTGGTGCACGTCGACGCCGGCCCTCCCGACCTGGCCAAGGAGGACTTGCCGGCGGTCATCGACCACTTCGCCGACGGCGTCCGGTCCCAGCTCACCGGCCACCGCCCAGCCGACGTGCTGCACGCCAACTACTGGCTGTCCGGCGTCGCCGGCCACCGCCTCAAGCACGAGCTGGACCTGCCGCTGGTGTCCACCTTCCACACCCTGGCCCGGGTCAAGGCGGAGACCGGCGATCCCGAACCGGAGCTCCGGGTGCACGCCGAGGCGGAGGTCATCGCCTGCTCCGACGCCATCCTCGCCTCGTGCGCGGCGGAGGCGGACCAGCTCGAGCGCCTCTACGGCGCCGACCCCGCCCGCATCGAGCTGGTGTCGCCAGGCGTCGACCATGCCTTCTTCTCGCCCGGCGACCGGTCGGGTGCCCGCGCCGCGCTCGCCCACCTCGACCTAGGCACCGGCCCCGTGCTCCTCTTCGTCGGTCGCATCCAACCCCTCAAGGGGCTCGACGTGGCGGTGCGGGCCCTGGCCGCGCTGGGCCGCCCGGACGCCCGCCTCGTGGTGGTCGGCGGGGCCAGTGGCGCCGGCGGCACCGCCGAGATCGGTCGCGTCGACAAGCTGATGGCCGAGCTGGGTGTCGCCGACCAGCTCCGCATGGTCGACCCGGTGCCCCACCATCTGCTGTCCACCTACTACCGGGCCGCCGACGTGGTGCTGGTGCCGAGCCGATCGGAGTCTTTTGGGCTCGTCGCCCTCGAGGCTGCGGCCTGCGGCACCCCGGTGGTGGCGGCCGCCGTCGGTGGCTTGCTGACCTTGGTCGAGCACGGTCGCACGGGCTTCCTCGTCGAGGGGCGCGACCCGGAGGCGTTCGCCGCCCACACCGACGAGATCTTGCGCTCCCCGAGCCTGGCCGAGGACCTCTCCCGCCAGGCCGCTCAACGGGCACGGGGCTACACCTGGTCGACGGCCGCCGGACGCCTCCGTCGCGTGTACGGCGACCTCACGGCTCGCGCCCTCGTCGACTGCTCCTAGTGGCCGAGGCGCACTCGGCTGACCAGCTCGACGCGCTGGAGGCCCGCATCGATGCGTGGCTGGCCACGCAGCTCCGGGAGAACCCGGTGGTGGCAGCTGTCGATCGGGACGAGACCCCTGGCACCCGTCGCTGGTTCGTGCGGCTGCGCGGCGAGCAGAAGGACACCTTCACCATCTGGTTTCACCTCCGTCAGCGCACGCTCCACTACGAGACCTACGTGATGCCTGGCCCCGAGGAGAACCACACCGCCTTCTTCGAGCACCTCCTTCGCCGGAACCTGAAGCTCTATGGTGCCGCCTTCGCCATCGGTGACGAGGAGGCTGTCTTCCTCGTCGGGCAGCTCGCCGACGCCGCCGTCACCGACGACGAGCTCGACCGGGTGCTCGGCTCGTTGTACCAGTGGGTGGAGCAGTTCTTCCGACCCGCCCTTCGGATCGGCTTCGCCTCCCGCTTCGCCGGCTGATCTTCATTGTCTTTCATGATGTTTCGATCTAGGTTGCTGACGAGCGGCGGGGGTCGGCCGCACAGCACCCGATCGGGGAAGGGGTGAGCCGGCCCAAGCCCCCGCCGCTTCCCCTGATCTTCTCGATCACGGTGACCGGCATCCTGGCCAACACCCTTGTCGGACCGGCCATCCCGGACATCCTCGAGGCCTTCGACCAGCCCGACTCGAGCGCCGGCCTGTTCGTGGCCGCCGGGACTCTCCCGGGCATCGCCATGGCACCGGTCATCGGGGTCCTGGCCGACCGCTTCGGCCGTCGGGCGGTGCTCGTGCCGTGCCTCGTCGCCTTCGGAGCCTTCGGTCTGCTGTCGGCGCTGGCCCCCACCTTTGAGGCCCTCCTCGCCCTCCGCCTGCTCCAGGGCCTCGGCTCGGCGGGGCTCATCAACCTGGCCGTGGTCATCATCGGCGACCACTGGGGAGGCCTCGACCGTGCCCGCATGGTCGGGCAGAACGCGGCCGTGCTCACCCTCTCCCTGGCCGCGTTCCCGCCACTCGGAGGACTGCTCACCGAGCTGGGCGGATGGCGCCTCTCCTTCGCCCCCTACGCAGTGGGCCTGGTCACCGCCGTCCTGATCTACCACCGCCTCGACGCCAACCGGCCCGCCGCAGGGGTCACCGTCCGTGCCCAGCTCGGCGGAGCCAAGGCCGCCATCCGTAGCCGCGACGTGCTCGGTTCGATCTCGATCGGCGCAGTCATCTTCATGCTGATCTTCGGCCTGTTCCTGACGACCCTGCCCGTCCACCTCGAGCGGGAGTTCGGTCTCAGCGCCGGCCAGCGGGGCCTCGTCATCGCGGCACCCGCCCTCACCTCCACCGTCACCGCCCTGCGGCTCGCCTGGCTGCGGGCCCGGTTCGGCGTGGTCAACCTCCTGGCCGGCGCCGCCGTGCTGTTCACCGTGGCCTTCGCCGTCATCGGCACCGCCCCCACCCTGCCGCTGCTCCTGGCCGGCGCCATGCTCTACGGCCTCGGCGAAGGGGTGTTCATCCCGACCCTGCAGGATGTGGTCGCCGGTGCATCGACGGCCGCCCAGCGGGGCGCCGTGGTGGCGGTGTGGGTGGGCGCCGCGCGCGCAGGCCAGACGATCGGACCGCTGCTCGCGTCGGCGACCTATGGAGCGGTGGGTACGGGAAGGACCTTCGTGCTCGGGGGTGCCTTGGCCGCCGGCCTGGTCGTCACCGAGATGGTCGGCCGGTTCGGTGCCGATGCGGCCGAGCGGGAGGCCGCCGTTCCCGCCCGCCCCGCCTGAGTAGCGTCGGCCCATGGTCGCGCTGCAGGTGATCGGCGGGGGACGGATGGGCGAGGCCCTCGTCGGTGGGCTGCTGGCCGCCGGAGGCCTACGCCTGGACGGGCTTCGCATCGTCGAGCCCGAGCCCGCCCGGCTGGCCGCCTTGCAGGCCACGTTCCCCGGCGTCGACGTCGCCGCTGACCCCGTGGCGGCCGAGGGCCACGTGATCGCGGTGAAGCCCGCCGACGTGTCCGGCGTGTGCCGGGCACTGGCCCCCACCGGCCCCACCCGGGTCCTGTCCATCGCCGCCGGCGTCACCATCGCCGCCCTCGAGACTGACCTGGCGGACGGCTCCCGGGTGGTGCGGGCGATGCCGAACACCCCGGCCGTCGTGGGCGTTGGGGCGGCAGCCATCGCCCCCGGCTCGTCCGCCACCGACGACGACCTGGCCTGGGCCGAGTCGCTTCTCGGGGCCGTCGGCACCGTGGTGCGGGTGGACGAGCCGCTCCTCGACGCCGTGACCGGCCTCTCCGGGTCGGGCCCGGCCTACGTCTTCCTCGTGGCCGAGGCCATGATCGATGCCGGGGTGCTGGCCGGGCTTCCGCGCGACATCAGCCGTGCCCTCTCGGTGCAGACCCTGCTCGGCGCCGCCACCCTCCTGGCCACCGGTGACGACGGGCCGGAGGCGCTCCGAGCGGCGGTCACCTCCCCGGGGGGCACCACCGCCGCCGGCCTGCAGGTGCTCGAGCAGCAGGGCCTGCGGGCGGCCTTCCTCGACGCGGTGGCGGCGGCCAGCGAGCGCTCCCGCCAGCTCGGGAAGTGACCCAAGAGCCCCTCTAGCAACTCCAGCCACAGGTGCGTACGCTTCCGGCACACTCTTGGAGAGGGGTGCCTTCCTTGGCCGCACCACCAGCACCGCATCCGCGCCTGCTCACACCGAACGAGGTCGCAGAGCTCCTGCGCGTCTCGAGCATGACCGTGTACCGGCTCATCAAGGCCGGCGACCTCCCGGCCGCTCGCATCGGGAAGTCGTTCCGCATCCGTGAGGCGGACGTCGACGCCTACCTGCAGGCCCGCTTCAGCGACGCCGGGTAGCGCCGATACCCTCGCAGGGGCCATGGGCGCCCGCTTCGACACGATCACCTTCCTCTCCGACTACGGCACCGGCGACGAGTTCGTCGGCGTGGTGACGTCGGTGATCCGCTCCATCGCCCCCCACGTCACCGTCGTCGATCTCACCCACGAGATCCCCGCCTATGACGTCCGGGCCGGCAGCCTCACCCTCGGTCGGGCTGCCCAGTACCTGTGTCCGGGTGTCGTGCTGGCCGTGGTCGATCCCGGCGTGGGCACCGAGCGCCGGGCCATCGCCGTCGAGGTGGGCGGTGGGCAGAGCTACCTCGTCGGCCCCGACAACGGCCTGCTGGCCAGCGCCGTGGCCATGAGCGGTGGGGCCACCGCCGCCGTCGAGCTCACCAGCATCGACCACCAGCTGAGCGCCCCCGGCGCCACCTTCGCCGGTCGCGACGTGTTCGCTCCCGCCGCCGCCCACCTCTGCCTGGGCGTGCCGCTGACCGCCCTCGGGCCGTCGGTGGACCCGCTGTCGTTGCTGCCGGGCCTCCTGCCGCTGTCGCGCGACGAGGACGGCGCCCTCATCGCCGAGGTCCTCTGGGTGGACCGCTATGGGAACTGCCAGCTCAACGTCGACCCCGACGAGGTAGCCGCCTTCGGGCGCCGCGTGCAGCTCCGCTGGAGCGACGACGTCCGCACCGCCGATCGCGCCGACACCTACCAGCGGATCACCCCGGGCCAGGTCGGGCTCGTGACCGACAGCTACGGCATGCTCTCGGTCTGCATGGGCCGCCGCTCCGCCGCCGACGAGCTCTCCATGCCCGTCGGCACCGAGGTCACCCTGGCGGCCCCGACCGACGACCAGCCGATGGCCTCCGCCCCGGTGACCCTCACCACCCGGAGCACGACATGAGACCCGGCACCACCCTCGTCCTCGGCATCCTCCTGGCCCTCATCCTCTTCGCCGCCGCCGGCCAGCTCTTCTTCATGCGCTAGTCGCGGGCCCGGGTCAACCTCAAAGGGCGCGGCGAGGCGAAGCTGCGTGGTCGATGCGTCCACGCCTGCTCCGGTCGTCTGCCACCAAGCTTGGGGCATGGGAGCGCGCCTGTCGCGCCCTCCTGCCCCCAACCGCCCTCCAGGAGGACCGGAGCCGAGGAACATGGGGTCATCAGAGAGGGCCCGAGGCAACTGGGTTCACGGGTGACCCCGTGTGCCTCAGGCGCCCGCGAATGAACCCAGCTTCCTCACGTGGGTCGTGCCCGGTCGACCGTGACCAGGCGTGGCGACACCGACCACCGGGCTCCGCCGCGCCGCGCCCTTCGCCCTTGAGCTTCTCCGGACCGGGCAGTCCTGACGGGTTTCCGGGCGTTGGCGTTGTAGCGACAACCTGTGCGCGGGCGAGCGGTTCTTCGAGGT
>JBDSUN010000229.1:0-5762 GCA_039927735.1 Acidimicrobiales bacterium
AGCCGGTGGCCGACGTGCTGGGCGTGTACCTGCCCTATGGCCCGATGGCCCGGCTGGGGATCCGGCCGTCGCTCATCTTCCAGGCCCGTGGGCTCAACCTGCTCTACCAGTACTGGATCCACACGGATGCCATCCGGACCCTCGGCAAGGGCGAGGAGGTGCTCAACACGCCGTCGCACCACCGAGTCCACCACGGCAGCAACGGCAAGTACCTCGACCGCAACCACGGCAGCATCCTGATCGTGTGGGACCGCCTCTTCGGCACCTTCCAGCGGGAGGAGGAGCCGGTCGTCTACGGGCTCACCAAGAACATCGACACCTACAACCCGGTCCGCATCGCCGCCCACGAGTACACCGACATCGTGCGGGACATCGCCCACTCGACGACCTGGCACGACCGCCTCTCGTTCGTGCTCCGTGGCCCGGGTTGGGCCTACCGGCGCCACGCCGAGCGGGCCCTGGGTGGCGTCAGCTGACGACCTCTGTGCAGGCTGACGTCCCGTATGCGGACGAGATCCTTCACAGACGTTGGTGCAGGTCGGGGAAGACGCGGCCGACCCGCTCCCAGAGGTACTCGCCGTAGGTGCCGGTGACGGCGTGGAGGTCCGCGCCGTCCCAGCGGGCGCGTGCCTGCGAGCTCGACTCGCCCTCCAGGGGCACCGGCAGCACCTCGGCGTCCCAGGCCGGGTCGAAGAAGAACGGGAACGACAGGCGGTCGGCGTCGCTGGTGTTCCGCACCCGATGCGGGGTCGACCGGTACCGGCCGCCGGTCATGCGCTCGATCATGTCGCCGAGGTTGCACACGAAGGTGCCAGGTAGCGGCGGTGCGTCGATCCACCCGGATGGTGCGTGCACCTGCAGCCCGCCGAGGTCGTCCTGGCGGAGGATCGTGAGCAGCCCGTAGTCCGTGTGCTCGGCCACGCCCCAGCCGGCCTCGGCGAGCGCGACCTCGGGGGCGTAGCGGAAGATCCGGAAGAGGACGAGCGGATCTGCGGTGAGGTGCTGGTGGAACCAGTCGGGGTCGAGACCGAGCCCGAGCGCGACGCCCCGCAACAGGGTGTGCCCGAGGGTGGTCATGGCGTCGAGGTAGTCGAGCACGGCGCTGCGGAGCTCGGGCACCTGGACGGGGAACAGGTTGCCGCCGTGCAGCGGCGTGCCGGCCCGGACCCGGGCGTCGTCGGGGCCGAGCTCCGCGCCGAGGTAGATCCCCTCCTTGCGGTCGGCTCGCCCAGAGGTCAGCTCGCCTTCGTGCGGGAACCAGCCGCGCCACGCCCGGCCGCCGTGGGCCATGGCCATCTCAGCCTTCTCGGGTTCCGGAAGGGCGAAGAAGGTGCGGGCGGCGGCCTCGAGGCGCCCCTGAAGGGCCTCGCTCACTCCGTGCCCGCGCACGTAGAAGAAGCCGTGCTCTCCGCATGCCTCATCGATGGCCGCACCCACCGTCGGGTCGTCGACACCAGCCACCAGCGGCGCCACGTCGATCACCGGGAGCTGGGTCATGGGGCGCACGTTAGGAGAGGATGTCGCCATGGAGATCGGTGGAGCCCGGATCGGTCGTCGTTCAGCCGTGGAGCTCGAGGCGCGGCTGGTCGAGGCCCGCGATGCCCGACCCACCTACGATGCGATCGGCTCCACCCACCCGGATCGGGCGCACGGACCGGCCTACGTCGACTCCAGCCGAACGATCGCCGGCACTGCAGGGTCCATGGATCGGGCGCGGCAGGCGTTGCAGACCTGGGTCGCGCAGCGTGGCCTCGGCGCTCACCTCGCGCCGCCCGATGCTCCAGTGCTGGAAGGGACGACGCTGCTCGTCGTCCTCCCCGCCGGGCCGATCGAGCTGGTGGCGCCGGTTCGGGTGATGTGGGTCATCGATGAGCCCGACCGCTTCGGGTTCGGCTACGGCACCCTCCCCGGCCATCCTGAGCGGGGCGAGGAGAGCTTCATGGCGCAGGAGCTAGGCGACGAGATCGTGCTCGCGGTCGCCGTCGACGCCAGCCCGGCCTCCTGGGCCGCTCGCCTGGCGGGGCCGGTCGGTTCCGCCGTGCAGCGACGCGCGGTCCGTCGGTACCTCGACGCCCTGGCCGCTCACGCCGCCGGCTAGGTGCGCCTCAACCCAGCAGGTCGATGATGTTGGCCCAGCCGCCGTCTCTGGCGCTGGGGATGACGTGGGTGGCGAGGTCGAGGGCGCCCTGGTGGGCGATCTCGGGAACGACGCGAACGGCCGCCTTGGTGAGGAGCTCGATGTCGTTGGGTCCGTCGGCCACCGCCATGACTCTCGCGCTGTCGAGGCCGTGGGCGGCGCAGAAGGCGAGCACGCCGTCCCACTTCGACTGGTGGAGGGGAGCGCAGGTGAGCGCCGCCATGCTCGGGAAGTCGATCGAGCGGTCGAGGTGGACCTCGGCGATGCCGTCCAGCGCGACGACAGCGGCCTCGGCGGGGGCGAACGGTACGCCGATCATGCTGAAGCCGAGCACGGGGGTGTCGGCGACGGCCTGACGCAGGTCGTCGACAGCACTGCGGCCGGCGGGGGCCCAACGGCGGCCTGCGGTGTCTCCGAGCGCCTCCACGTGCTCCGGGTTGGTGTCGGGAGCCTGGCTGATGAAGACGTCGTACTGAGGATCGTCGACGTACACGACGGGGCTGAGTCCCACCGACACGAAGGCGTCATAGGCGGCCAGCGCCTCCGCCACGGGAAAGGGGGCGAGGTGGAACCGCTCGCCAGTGGCGAGATCCACGCCGAGGGCGCCGTTGAGGACGATGGCCTGCGGTGCCAGCCCGTGGCGGGCGAGAGGTCCGCGCGTCGATGCCAGCCGACGGCCGGTGGCCACCAGCAAGGGGATGCTGCGCTGCTCGAGCTCGGCCACCGCGTCCAGCACGGCTGCCGGGACGTGGTCGTCGGTGTGCCAGAAGGTGCCGTCGAGGTCGGTGACGACCAGCTCGACGGTGGGCATGGTCGGAGTCTGCGGGTCGGGACGACCCACCGGCAAGATGGTTGTCAGAACACGTTGGCGTCGATGCCGGCGGCGAGGGTGGCGCCCTGCTCGCGCACGTGGGCAAGGTGCTCGTCGGACAGTGCGCCGGCCACGACGATGGGCGGGAGCGCCTCCTTCCAGCGCAGGCCGGTGAGGATGCGGGTGACGTCGCGCACGGCACCGGTGCCGTCGTTGCCGCCTTTGCTGACCAGCAGGTAGGGGAGCCCAGGCCGTCGGTTCGGCACCTCCTCGAACCACGGGTAGATCCGCTCGAGGAAGTCCTTCATCAGCCCGGACACCATCCCGAAGTTCTCCGTGGTGATGAGCACCGCCCCGGCGGCTCCTTCCACGTCGTCGACCCCCGCGTCCGGGGCGGCCAGCGATCGCACCACAAGGGGATCGCCGGCATCGGCCATACCGGCCAGGACGGCGTCCCGGAGCGCGTGCACCGACGGCGGGACCGGGTGCCACACCACCAGGAGGTGGCCCGCCATCAGCCCTGGGGCATCTGGCTCATGAACATGCCGGACTCCACCCCGTTGCTGAAGCCCTCGATGGTGGCCCGGATCTGGTCCCGGCCGACCACCGGGTCCATCGGGAGGTTGTGGTGCACGGCCTCCCCTTGAAGAGCTCCCGGATGGTGCGAGGTCGGGCACGCCCCACGCGCCACAGAAGCGGCGGACGGTGTCGATCGGGAGCTCGCCGGTCATGGGGGGGACCGTACTCAGGCGACGGTGCGCACGAGCACGGCCAGAGCGGCGGCCGCGGACAGACCGAGGATGAGCGGGCGGGCGGCGCGCTTGTCGAGGCGCCCGACCAACCAGCCAGAGGCGGCGTAGCCGGCCAGGGCACCCGGCACGACGACGAGGATGGGGACGAGCTCGTCCCGTCCCAGTCGTCCGGCCACGATGAGGGTCGGGATGGCGACGAGGTTGCCGACGGTGAAGTAGCGGGCCAGCGTGCCTCGCAGGGTGGGGCCGTCGCTGCGCTGGTACACGAGGGCGATGGGCGGACCGCCGATGCCCGAGACGGTGCCCATGAAGCCCGACAGCACGCCCACGCCAGCCAGGGTGGATCGTGTCTTGGCCAGCTGCCAGCCCGCCAAGCTCAGGGCGACGGCCAGCAGCACGAGGCCGGCGAAGAGGAGCGACAGCACATCGTCGGCGATGAGGGCCAGGACGACGCCGGCGCCGACGGTGCCCAGGACCTGTCCGACGATGGCGGTGCCGATGGTGGGATCCACCCGGCTGGCGCCTTCGCGACGGATCACCAGCAGGTTCAGCACCGCGGTGGCGACGATGGTGGGCCCGGGCACGAAGCGGTCATCGATGAGCAGCAGCAACGGCGCCGCCACCAGGTTGGCCCCGAAGCCGACGGCGCCCTGCAGGGCGCACCCCACGGCCATCACCAGCCCGGCGAGGACGGCGTCGACGGCGGGCACCGTGGCATCCTACGAGCCGCCATGATGGGGGCCTGGTGCTCGTGTCGCTGCTCGCCGCCGAGGAACCGTCGTCGCTCCTGGCCGCGCGCTGGCAGATGGCGTTGTCCCTCGGTTGGCACATCGTGCTGGCCTGCTTCGGGGTGGCGTTCCCCCTGTTGGTGTTCGTCGTCCACCGAAGGGGACTGCGCGACGACGATCCGGTGGCCCTCGGCCTGGCCAAGCGGTGGTCGAAGGTCGCGGCGGTGCTGTTCGCCGTGGGGGCGGTGTCCGGCACCATCCTGAGCTTCGAGATGGGGATGCTGTGGCCTGAGCTGATGCGAACCTACGGCGACGTCATCGGACTCCCCTTCGCACTGGAGGGCATCGCCTTCTTCATCGAGGCCATCTTCATCGGCATCTACCTCTACGGGTGGGGTCGCTTGCCCGGTCGCACCCACCTCCTCATGCTGGTGCCCATCGCCGTATCGGGGCTGATCGGCACCTTCTGCATCATCGCCGTCAACGCCTGGATGAACTCGCCGACGGGCTTCCGGGTGGTGGGGGGTCAGGTCACCGACGTCGAACCGTGGCGGGCGATGTTCAACGACGGCGTGTGGGTGCAGTTCACGCACATGTGGGTGGCGACGGTGATGGTGGTGGGCTTCGTGACCGCCGCCGTCTACGCCACCGGGATCTTGCGGGGCCGGGATGACGCCCATCACCGGCTCGGCTTCCGGGTGGCCTTCGGGTTTGCGGCGGCTGCGGCCCTCGTGCAGCCACTGGTCGGCCACCTCGCCGGAGCCCGGCTGGCCGACGCGCAGCCCACCAAGCTGGCCGCCATGGAGCTGGCCCCGGAGACGGAGGAGCCGGCCCCGCTCGTCCTCGGCGGCATCCTGCTGGACGGTGAGCGGCGCTTCGCCATCGAGATCCCTGTCCTCGGCTCGTTGATCGCCCGGGCCAGCGTCGACCGCCCGGTGGTGGGCCTCGACGCCTTCGCCGACGACGAGCGCCCGCGCGACGGCCTGGTGTCGATGATCCACCTCTCGTTCCAGACCATGGTGGGCATCGGCCTGACCCTCGCTGCGCTCGGCGCGACGTGGTGGTGGGCCCGGCGCCGCGGCCGGGACCTGCTCCGCTCTCGTCGCTTCCTCTGGGCGGCGGTGGTGGCCGGGCCGGCGTCGGTGCTGGCCCTCGAGCTGGGCTGGATCACCACCGAGCTCGGCCGTCAGCCCTGGGTCGTGTACGACCGCATGCTCGTGGTGGACGCCGTCACGCGCGGCTCAGGGGTATGGGTGAGCCTCAGCGTCCTGATCGTGGTGTACGCCGCCATGACGGTCGGAACGGTGCTGAACCTGCGATCGATGGCCCGGCGG
>JBDSUN010000230.1:0-7540 GCA_039927735.1 Acidimicrobiales bacterium
CCGGTGGCAGCCCGGACGCCGCCGTCCGAGCACTCCGCGACGACCCCACCGCCATCCTCGTCAGCGAGGACATGGCGGCGTTCCTCAAGGCCGAGGTCGGTGACACCCTGCAGGTGGTGCTGGCCCGTGCTACCGACGCCCAGGTGGAGGTCCCGCTCCACATCACCGCGCTGTTCGAACGCCTCCCGGGGTTCCCCGCCGGCGCCGACGCCGTGATGGCCATCTCCGAGCACACGTCCGCCGTGCCGTCGAAGGACCCCGACTTCTTCCTCGCCGCGACCGAGCGCAGCGACGACGCCGGACTGCGCACGGCCGTCGATTCGATCCGGGCCGACGCGACGAACGACGGCGAGTTCCAGATCGACACCCGCACCACCACCCTCGCCAGCGACCAGTCGAGCCTCGCCGCCCTCAACATCGCCGGCCTCGTCCAGCTGGACTCGACGTTCTCCCTGGCCATGGCCGTCGTGACCATCGCGATCTTCGTGTTCGGCCTCCTCCTCCAACGACGCCGCGAGTACATCACCCTCCGGGCCCAGGGCCTCGAGCCCTCCACCATCAGGGGGCTCATCACCCTGGAAGCCGCCACCGTTGCGGTAAGTGGCGCCATCGCCGGCGTGGCGGTAGGCGTCGTCATGGGCGCCTACTTCGTGACCGTTCTCCGACCCCTCTTCGTCCTCACCCCCGTCTATGCCGTCCCCATCGACGGCGTGGTCATTGCGGTGGGCCTGGTGCTCACCGCCACCGTCGCCTCGACCACGGCCGCCTCGCGCATGGTCAATCGCCTCGAACCCACCGAGCTCCTCCGCGATGAGTGACGGCGAGGCCCAAGTGCCACATGCGACGGGAGGATGACGACCACGGATACGGTGGTCGTGAGATCGCAGTCGAGCGAAGTGACGATGTGACCAAACCCGGTGCACGAGTCGCGACGATGGGACCGTCCGAGTGCGGGTCGGACGGTGCAGGACCCGACGGTCGCGGCTCCGATGCAGCGAAGGGCCGATGATGGCGCGACCGAATCAAGCCGCTGGTGACTGCGGTGCCCGGATTCCTCGGGGTGGTCGGCCGACGTGATCTGGGTCGCCGACACGGAGCCGAACGAGCGCTTCAGCCTCTACACGCGTGGCAACGTCGGCGAGGTGTTCCCGCGGGTGATGACGGCGCTCACCGGCACCCTGATCGGTGAGGCCGTGCGCACCGGTCAGGTCGGGGTGTTCCTGGAGATGGGCGTGCTGCGGCCGAGCGAGGTCGTCGGCCCGTCGGTCGGCACGGGCGTGTTCGGTGGGTACCTCTACAGCAGTGCGTCCCTGATGCGGCTCTTCGGCGTGCGCATGCCCGGCATGACGGCCACGACGGGCGACGAGCAGGTCTTCGGAGCCGTCGAGGACGTCCCGCCGTACGTCGCGTCACCTGGCGACCGCAACGTCGTCGCGACCCTCCAGGTCGGTCGGCACGGGCTCGGCCTGCTCCGGCGCCCCGACCTCACCTACCTCGACGACGCGAGACGTGAAGCTCAGGCCTGGCTGGCGACCATCCCAGACCTCGAGGCCGGCACGGACGGCGAGCTTTTGGCGTGGATCCACACCTACCCCCCGCGCATCGGCGCCAGCATGAAGCGGCTCCTGCAGGCCAGCATGCACGCCGGGGCACCCCGTGCCCTGCTCGATCGGTTGCTGGAGCGCACCGACGCCGCACCGGGACTCGCCAACCGCATCGTCGGCGGCACAGGCGACGTCGACTCAGCCCAGCTTGCTCGACGACTATGGGCACTCAGCCGCCTGGTCGCCGCCGATGCCCGCCTCGGATCTGCCTTCGACGCCGGGCTCGAGGGACTCCCCGAGCGGACCCGCAGCAGCAGGCTCGACACCGAGGTGGCCGCCTTCCTCCGCGAGCACGGCCACCGGGGCAACGACGAGTACGAGCTGGCCACACCCGCCTGGGTCATGGACCCACGACCCGTGTACGCCGCCATCGACCGGCTCCGTCACGTCCCCGGCGACCGGGACCCCGCCGTCACCGCCACCCGGCTGCGTGTCGACGCAGGCGTAGCGTTGGACGAGGCACTCCGGCAGCTGCCGCGGCCGCTGCGCCCGATCCTGCAGCGTGTGGCCACGGTGGCTCGTCTTGGCAGCATCGCCCGCGAGCGGGCCAAAGACATCCTCGTGCTCGAGAACCTCGGCGCCCGCCTCGTCCTGCACGAGCTCGTTCGGCGAGCCGCCACCCGGGGTGGACCCGAAGACCTTCGGCTCGGCTTCGACGTGACCATCGACGAGCTGCCTGACTACGTGGCCGCACCCTCGGGCTTCGCGGGGCTGATCGCCGAGCGTTCGGCTCAGCGGGCCTACCTCGACGAGCGCCTCCCTCCACCGTGGTTCGAGGGCCGCATCCCCGACCCTGCGGGCTGGCCGCTCCGCACCGATGCCGCACAGGGCGCACCGCTGGAGGGCACGACCCTCACCGGGATCGCCGTGAACGGTGGCTGCGCGTCGGGCCCGGCGCGCGTCATCACCGATCCGGCCGACCCACGCGGCCTCGAACCCGGGGAGGTGCTCGTATGCGCCATCACCGACCCGTCGTGGACCCCGCTCTTCCTGAGCGCCGCCGCCGTGGTGTGCGACAGCGGTGCCATGCAGAGCCACGCAGCCATCGTCGCCCGCGAGCTCGGCATCCCCGCCGTCCTCAGCGTCCCAGGCATCACCGCCGTCGCCGACGGCACGATCCTGCACGTCGACGGCGACACAGGAGCCGTGCAGATCGATTGACCAACCCGTGCGCAAACCCAACCTGGGCCACCCCCCGGTCATGTTCGAGACCGATGGGAGGGCTGCTCCGGACGAGGTTCGGGTGCCGAACGACGAATGCGCTCAGTGGCCTCCCGCCCCATCGCCACGGCTTGGGCTCCGCCTCGTCAGCGGCCGGGTCCTGCGTTGGCCTGCAGGTGGTCGACCTCGGCCGTCACCAGTCGAATGCCGCGGGCGCGGCTGATCGCCTCAGCGTCGCCGAGCCACCTGCGGCCGACCTCGTCGATGAAGCCCGTTCGGCGGTGCTGTGACCGAGCGAGGGCTACCAGCGTGGTCGCCTCGTGGTAGGTCCACCCGAACGCCCGGTTGAGGTCGAGCGCGCGATGGAGGTGACCGTCGGCGACGTCGTGCTCTCCGAGGAGCGAGGCCAGCTTGCCGATGTACGCACCGACGTAGCCCTGGCTCGTTGCCCCGTTGAAGGCGACCTGGTCGGCGAACGGCTCGAGCAGCGGGTACAGGTCGGCGGCGGCGGCCGCGTCCTCGAGCTCGATGGCCAGCACGGCGTAGCCGATGACGGTGGTCATCCACGTCCAGTTGGTAGCGATGTCGGCGAACCTCGTGCTGGCGGCATGGTCGAGGACCGCCTGCGCTTCACGCTCGCGGCCGACGACCGAGCAGCTGATGGCGTGGGCGAGCCGGAAGGGCAGGGAGTCCGGCGTGGCGTCCATCGCCTGCTCGAGGAGGGGGATCACCTCGTCGTACCGCCCGGCGAACGACCGGTTGGCGAAGAGCTGCGCCGCGTACAACGGGAACGCATCGGGCTCACCGATCTCGGTGCCGATGTCGAACATCCGCTGGGTGTGGGCGTCGGCGTCCTCGAACCGAGCCTGCATCGTGGCCTCGAACCCTTCGCACACCTCGAGGATCCACTGCAGCCGAGGTTCGGGGATCTCCGCGGTGATCTCCCTGATCCGGCCCAGGCTGGCGGCCGCCTCCGAAGCGTCACCGCACTCGATGGCGACGAAGTAGGCGGCGCGGTTGGTCCAGAACTCGAGGAAGGGGTCGACCGCCTTGGCGGCGGTCCTGACGGCGCGGAGCGCAAGGTCTCGGCGCAGCGCGAGGGTGTCCGGCCCCCAGAGCCCGAACACCAGGGCCGAGATCACCTGCGGCAGCAGCCTCGCGTCATCGCTTCCGTCGACGAGATCGATGGCTTGCCGGGCGGACGCGAGGCGCAGCTCGTGGTTCGGGGTGTGCACGAGCTCTTGGGCGCGGCACGCGAGCAATCGGGCGAGGCGGGCTGTGTCGGTGGGATCGGCGGCGGCGATGGCTGCCTCGAGGATCGCAAGCTGCTCCTCGTCGGGGACGCCAACCCGCGAGAACCCGCGGTCGTTGGCGAGCGCGGCTCGAACCAGGACGTCGCCAGCCCCAGCCCGCCGGGCCAGGTTCGCAGCCGCGCGGAGCGTGTCATGGGTGCGCGGATCCCCGGCACGGTGCTGGGCCTCGCCCAGTAGCACCATGAGCCCGGCGCGCTCGGCTTCGGGTGCGTGCCGTTCGTCGGCAAGGGCGAGCGCCTGGTCGTACCACGCCGCTGCCTCGGCGGGGGCGAGGTGCTCGGACGCGTGGGCGGCGGCCACGACGGCCCAGTGCTGTGCGGCGGTGAGGTCGCCCGCGAGCGCGGTGTGCCGCGCGAGGGCGACGACGATGTCCGGGCGGAGGGGCCGGACGCCTCGCAGCCCGTCCGCCGCTCGCTGGTGGAGCCGCCGCCGCTCTCCCAAGGAGAGCTCGGAGTAGAGCGCGTGGTGCACCAGGGCGTGCGTGAACCGAAGGGGGCGCTGCCCGTCGCCGGTCTCGCCGAGCAGGCCGGCTGCCATCGCCAGGTCGACGGCGCTGGCGACCTCCTCGCCAGATAGCTCGGTCATCGTCACCAGCGCGTCCCGCGCGAAGTCCGTGCCTAGGACGGCGGCCGATCGGAGCACCGCCACCGCTGGGGGCCCGAGCGCACGCACTCGGCTCCACACCACCTCGAGCAGGCTCCGCGGGAGGGCGTCGTGCGGGACCTCGCCGGCGAAGCTGATCTCGTTCGCCGTCACGGAGAGCAGCTCCGACTCCCACAGGTGACGAACGAGCTGCGCGGCGTACAGGGGGTTCCCAGCTGTCTCCGCGTGGAGCTGCGCCAGCACAGCACCGTCCGGCTCCTCGTGAGATCCGGTGACGGCTCGGAGGAGGCGACCCAGCTCGGCGTCGTCGAACCCGGTCAAGCAGAGACGGCGGCACCGCCCGCGCTCGAGGTCCACCAGCGCCGACCGGAGCTCAGGGGTGGCGTCCGGGACGGTGTCGCGGTAGCTAGCGATCAGGAGCACGGGGGCATCGACCAGGGCCCGGCCGAGGTGGCGGAGGAGGAGCAGCGCCGTTGGTTCGGCCCAGTGCAGGTCATCGAGGATGAGGGTGAGCGATCCGCTCGACGCCACCCGCCGAAGGAGGTCGGTGACCGCCTCGAAGAGCTGGTAGCGCTCGGTGGCGTCGTCGGCGGCGACCGGCGGCGGGGCCCACAGGCGATCGGCGAGCCGCGGCGCGACCCGAAGGAGCTCCCCGCCGCAGCGCTCGGTGTGCTCCTGGAGCAGCGCCAGCGGCGCATGCTTCACCAGCGCCGCCAAGATCGTGAGGAACGGCTCGAGGGGGACCGCGGCCCCCTCGGCACAGCGACCGAACACCACCACGTTGCCAGCCTGCTGATGCTGGGCCCGGGCGAAGGCGGCCAGCAGCGTCGTCTTGCCGATCCCGGCCTCGCCGCCCAG
This sequence comes from Acidimicrobiales bacterium, assembly GCA_039927735.1. Classification (GTDB taxonomy): domain Bacteria; phylum Actinomycetota; class Acidimicrobiia; order Acidimicrobiales; family VFJN01; genus VFJN01. Next base: position 5,540 of record JBDSUN010000230.1, read on the forward strand.
CAGCGCCGCCCGCATCGACCCCGATCTCGCCGCCACGAGGTCCGACTCGAGCCAGGTGATCTCGCGCTGACGGCCGATCAGGGCGGGCCCTTGGAAGAGGTGCCCAGGAAGCGGAACGTCGACGGGGGCCTCCGGACCCGGCCGCGACCGCGCCGGAGCGACGGCGGCCGCCGTGTCCAGCCCGGCCGCGACCCGCCGCTCGATCGACTGCACTGCGGCCGAGGGCGCGGTGCCCGTCTCCTCCGCCAGGTAGGTCCGGTACGACTGGTAGGCACGCAGCGCCTCTGCCTGACGCCCGCTGGTGGCCAGCGCTTGCACGAGCAGCCCACGGGGTCGGTCGCGCAGCGGGTTGGCGGCCACGAGCGCCTCCAGCGCCGCCACCGCCTCCCCCGCTCTCGAACGGCTGATCAGCAGCTCGGCGCGGTCCTCGACGGCCAGTGCCCGGAGCTCGTCGAGCCGCGCCACCTCCGGAGCGGCCCACGCCTCGTGGCTGAACTCGTCGAGCGCTTCGCCGTGCCACAGGGCGAGCGCATCCTCGACCGCCACCAGCCGGTCGACGTGGTCGGGGCGCTCGACGAGCAAGTCGGTGAACATCGTCGCGTCGATCGCGCACGTGATGCGATAGCCCGCGGTGTCGGTTCGGATCATGTTCTCGCCGATGCGCGAGCGCAGGCGCGAGACGGTCGTTCGCAGCGAGCCGGCCGACACCTCGAGGGCGTCGCTCAGGTACTCCGTGCGCTGCGTGGCGCCCGACGCCAGCGCCAGCGCGGCGAGGAGCCGGCGCTGAGCCGGGCTCGGCAGCTTCACCACCTCGCCGCGTTCGGTCACAAACCCGACGGCGCCGAGGAGGCGGATGTGCGGCGACGTCACGCTCCACCGTATGCGACCGGTTTCTCCGGTGTGGTGACGCGCCGCTGTAACGCGGAGCGCCGACGATGAGGGCCTACCAACCGAGAAGAGGAACACCACATGGCTCGTTATCTGTTCGAAGCGACCTACACGGCCGAGGGGCTCAAGGGCCTGATCGCGGCAGGCGCCAAGTCGCGCTTGCCGGTGGTGGATGACCTGGCCTCCAGCGTCGGTGGCTCCATCGTGAGCTTCGACTTCGCCAACGGTGGCGGCGACGTCTACCTGGTCTGTGACCTGCCGGACGACGAGGCGGCGGCTGCCATCACCCTGACGGTCGGTGCCAGCGGGGCGCTCAGCACGTTCAAGCTCACCAAGCTGTTCAGCGCCGAGCAGATCGAGGCCGCGGCCGCCCGCAACGCGAAGTACGTCCCGCCCGGCGGGTGACCCGTCCGCCCGGTCCTGGGTGGGGCGAGCTTCTCACGAAGGGGAGGGCCGGTTGAAGGCGAACGTGATCGTGGCCGAGATGGACCCGAGCCGCATCGACGTCGCCCGCCGGGCCCTCACCCACGAGGTCATCCCTCGCTTCAGAGCCCAACCAGGATCGGCCCGCGGCCACTGGATGGTGAACCGCAGCACCGGCGAGCTGCTCGTGCTGACCACTTGGGAGGACGCCGAGGCCATGGCCGCAGGGTTGGCGGCCGATCGAACCAGTCGGGCCAACCTCGCCGAGCGCACGGGGCTCGGGATCCGCGCCACCCGCACGATGGAGGTCCTCGGCTCGACGGACGCCGAGCCGACGGGGACGCCAGCGGCCCGGTGGGTCCATGCCACGTGGGTCCAGGACCCCGGGCCCGAAGCGAGCCCCTCCGGCACGATCTTCGACGACGCACGACCCGCGCCCGGATCGTGCGGCACCTACCGGCTCCGGGACCCCGAAACGGGAACCGGGCTCCTCCTGAGCTTCTGGGCCCGGGATGACGGGCGCCATCGAGACCTCGCCCACGGGCTGACGGTCCAGCGGATCACCGTGTACGAGGCCATCGGTGCCACCGGTCCGCTTCGCGCCGACGCCTGCCGTTGATCGCCGTCCCGGACGAGGCCCTGGACTCGGTCTCAGCGTCCAGGAGCGGGCGCGTCCTCCCAGTAGCGCAC
>JBDSUN010000231.1:0-4768 GCA_039927735.1 Acidimicrobiales bacterium
CAGCGCACGGTTGATTGCTGTCGTCAACGGCTGAGGGACAGGAGCATCGTGGCGGAGCCGCCGACCCGGCCCACCGGGGCGAAGCCGACACGCTCGTAGAGCCGGGTGGCTGGGTTGTCGATCTCGACGCTCAGGCTCAGCGCCGGTAGCGCCTGTTGTCGCGCTTCGTCGATGAGCGCCTCCAGGAGCTGCGTCCCGAGCCCCCGGTCTCGTGCCTCGGCGACGACGCCGATCGACACCTCAGGAACGGTCTCGCCCACGAAGCCGTAGCCGGGGCTGTCGGCGGGCAGGAACCTCCACCACACGGCCCCGAGGGGGCGCTCGTCGCCGTCGTTCGCCACCTCCTCGGCCACGAACCCGACGTCGCCGACCGCAGGCCAGGCCGCGACGTAGCGAGCGAGGTGGGGATGCTCCAAGATCTCGGCGACGGGGCGCAGGGGAGTGCCGGGGCGCCAGTCAGCGGCGACGGCCAGCATCTCCTGCAGGAACGGAGCATCCTCGGGGGTGGCACGGCGGATCGACGTCACCCAGCGAGTCTGGCCTGTGCGCCGGTCCGCATGGCTTGCGGGGGTCGGCTGCGGCGCGTCCGGGTAGAGGACCGAGATGCCAGAGACGAGGACCGGGCCGGCGCCGGTGACGATCCCCGGCATCGAGGACCTGGAGCCCGTCGGGCGTGGTGGGTTCGGGACCGTCTACAGCGGATGGCAGCCGTCGCTGCGCCGCAAGGTGGCCGTCAAGGTGCTCGACGCCTCCGCCAGCGATGGGGAGGCCGCCGCCCGGTTCCAGCGGGAGGGGATGGCCATGGGCGTGCTGTCGGACCACCCGAACGTGGTGCCGGTCTACGCCACAGGCACCGTCGAAGACCGCCCGTACCTCGTGATGCCCCTTCTGCCCGACGGCTCGTTGGCCGATCAGCTGGCCACCGACGGTGCCCTCGATCCTGCGGAGGTCCTACGGCTGGGCCGTGGGCTGGCGGACGCGCTGTCCGCGGCCCACGAGGCCGGTGTGCTGCATCGCGACATCAAGCCCGCCAACGTGCTTCGCACTCCGTACGGAGCGCTGCAGCTGGCCGACTTCGGCATCGCACGGTTCGCCGACACCACCCAGACGATGGGTGGGTCCCTGATGGCCACGGTCGCCTACGCCGCCCCCGAGGTGCTGAGCGGTGAACCGGCCTCGGCCGCCTCCGACATCTACTCCCTGGGTGCCACCCTGCACGCGGCGCTCCTCGGACGGGCGCCGTACGAGGCAGGGCCCGACGAGATGCCCCTCGCCATGGCGGTACGGGTGCTCGGCAACGCTGCCCCCGACCTGCGCTCGGCGGGCATCCCCCCGGCCCTGGCAGAGGTGATCGACCAGGCCATGGCGCGCGACCCCGCGGAGCGTCACCTGTCCGCCGCCGCCCTGCGGGACGCCCTTGACGCGGTCGATCTGGAGCGGCCGATCTCCGCCCGCCCCACCGCGGTCGACGACGGGCCGCCCACCCTGGCCGTCCCTGCGGCCGTCCCGCTGGCGGCACTCGCCCACACGGCCGTCGAAGGCACGGTCCCCGCGGTAGCGGAGGACGCGACCCGGGTCGACAGCGCTGCGGTGGCGACGACGATGGCGCCGGCACTGGTCCCCAGCCGTTCGGCGCCCGACCGACGGGCGGGGACCGGGCCGCCGAGGCGCTCTGGGTGGGTGCTGGCCGGGTTGGCCATCCTCATCTCCTTGCTCGTCGGGGTGTTCCTCCTCGTCGACGGTCGAGACGACGACGGGGACATCGCCAGCCCGAGCACCACCGAGACCTCCGATCCAGCGACACCGCCCAGCACCGCCGCCCCCGACACGGTGCCCGACACGACGGTCGCCACTGCGCCGGCGACGACCGCCCCGCCCGCGACGTCCACCGACGTCCCCACGTCGGCCACCCAGGCGGTGCGGGACTACTACGCCACCCTGGACGCCGGGGGGATCGACGAGGGCTTTGCGCTCCTGTCACCGGGGTACCAGCAGCGCACCGGCGAATCGTCGTACCGCGGCTTCTGGGAGTCGATCGCCGGCGTCGAGGTGCTGGAGGCTGAGAGCGACGGCCTCGTCTCCGCCGTCACGCTGCGCTACACCCGAGCCGATGGCACCGCGTCCACCGAGCGGGCCACGGTGCGCTTCATCGAGGACGCCGGGGGAGCCCTTCTGATCGACGACTACGAGACCGGCTGAGGGCGCCCAATCCGAACCGATCCGAGCACGTCTCGATGTCACCTGGCGTGAAGAGTTGGTCACCGTCTGCGAGCGCCATTGAGGACGCAGTTGATCGATGGATCGAGCTCAGACGACCAGCTGCTCCGGCACTGCCAGATCGGCGTACACGCCATGGATGCGCTCGGTGTCGTCGGAGGCACAGGTCTCGGCAACCTCGTCGATCAGCTCGTCGAAGTCCGGACCGGTGGTCCCGTCGTAGGACGCCCGCATCGGGCCCCACTCGTCCCAGGGGAGCATCTCGACCTTGTTGAGGGCGGCGAGGTCGCGGATGGCGTTGCCACGGATCTCCGCAGGGCCGACGAGGTCCGGGAGGGTGGCGAAGTCGATGCCGAAGTCCGTCGGGTCCAGCTGCCCGGACCGGCAGCGCTGCCAGGCCTCGCCGCCGCTCAGGAACTCCTCCTCCGCGAGATCAGCCGGCCGAGGGACGATGTCGGTGCCGAGGATCTCTGAGTCGATGCGACGCCAGCGGCCCGAGGGCTCGTCCCAGTGCTCCGTGATCCAGTGGTCGACGTACCGGCCGGGGGTGAAGTACCCCGCGAAGCCGCAGCGAGCCCGCGCGGGAAGGCCGTGGGCACGCAGCAGGGCACAGGCCAGGACGGCGAGGTGACGGCACGTCCCCACGACGCGTCGATCGATCGGCCTGGGCTCGTCGATCGCAGCACCGTCGAGCTCCAGGAGCCGATGCAGCAGCCCGTCGGCGGGGCGGAGGTTCTTCTCGTCCAGCCGAGACGCTGGGAGTCCGGCGGCCTCGGCCTCCGGCGGCAGCGCCACGAGGCCTTGGACGACCCGGCAGAGCGCCTCGGGACCGCCCTCGAGGGCCCGCACCACCTTGGCCCGCTCCGCGGTGAACATGGTCATCATCGTCGGCACGACGTAGTACCCCGGTTCCATGCGGACACGATACGGATCGACCCTGACATCTGATGTCTGGGATGCAGCCCGTCGGGCCACCAGGCGCCGAGGCGACCGGTCTCGCTCGGCGATTCGGGTGTGCCGCTCGCGCGGTCGCGGGGCTACGCCATCCCCAAGAGGATCGCGAGCCCCAGGAGCCCCCGAGCCGTGCGGCTGGCCGGCCAACCGCCCTGGTCACGTCCGGTCCCGGCCCTGAGGTGGGCCGGTTGTCAGCCCTCGGGCGGATCGAGGGCGTCGATCAGCTCGGCGACCGGGTCCAGGGATCGGACGGTGTAGCGGGTGATGCCCCACCGCTCGCGGATCGCCGCCAGCTTGGCCACGATGTCGGTGATCGTGCCGACCAGGGTGTACGGCGAGGCATGGGCGTCGGCGAAGGACGGAAGCGCCTCTGGGGGCACGTCTCCGGCGGCCCGATCGAGGTATCGGCCGAGGGCTGCCTCCGGATCGTCGATGATCTTGACGTACTGCACCAGCGCGCTGACCACGGGTGAGGTGCCGGCCTGCGTGGCCGCCTCGGAGACGATGCCGGTGACCCGGTCGACATCGGCGGGTGACCATCGGGCCTCGTGGAAGAGACCGTCGGCCAACGTGCGGCCGCTGCCGGTGATCTCGACGATGTCGGCTCGTTCGGCCCCGATGCGCAGCAGGCGCGGGTGGCCGCCGCCCACGAGCAGGGGCACTCGCCGGCCGGCGTTGACGGCCAGCGACGCGTCGTGCAGGCGCACGTGCTCGCCCTCGAACGTCACCGTCTCTCCGCCGACGAGCCGGGGGACCGTCGCCAGCATCTCGGCCAAGCGATCGATCCGAGCGCTGGGCGCCGGGTAGGACCGGCCGACGGCTGACCACTCGGCGGGGGTGTGGCCGGCGCCGATGCCGAGCAGGGCGCGACCGCCGGACAGGACATCGAGGGTGGCCACATCGCTGGCGAGGTCCATGGGCTCCCGAAGGCCGGCGTTCACGACCGCCGTCCCGAGGTGGATCGTCTCGGTCACGGCGGCCGCGGCGGCCAGCGCGACGAAGGGCGAAGCGGTGGAGCCGGGGTGGTCGGGGGTGCAGAGCGCCTCGAACCCGGCCGCCTCGGCGGACCTGGCCACGTCGGCCCAGTGCGCCGTCGACGTCGGCTGCGCTTGCAGCGCAAACGTGATCGGCCGGGTCATGTCGCGATTCCATCGTCTCGATTCGCGCGACGCCAGCCCTCGCGCCTCCTAGCCGTCGGCCGGAGGTGCGTGTCCCACCGCACACTGTGCACGGCGCCGTGGGTCAGGCGGGGCGGCCGAGGAAGCAGAGGAGCTTGGTCTGAGCGTCGGCGTCGGCCGGCGGCTCGATCTCGGGCCCGAAGGCACCCGGGCCGCGCAGCTTGTCGCCCATCGATGCCATCGCGGCGTGGACCTGCTCGACGTCGCCGGGGTCCATCCGCTCGTCCTGGCCGGTGGCGCGGGCGAGGTCCCAGCCGTGGACGACCAGGTCGACCGACAGGAAGCCGTCCACGCTCTGCTCGAGGGTCGTCGGTCCGAAGAACCCGTCGAACCCCTTGCCGGCCATGGCCGGGTCGTCCAAGGCGGCTTGCATGGCGTTGCGGGAGGCGGCGAAGGCGCCGGCGGGATCCTCGGCGGCC
>JBDSUN010000232.1:0-5915 GCA_039927735.1 Acidimicrobiales bacterium
CAGCACCTCGAGGCCCTTGCGGGGCTCATGACGCCCGAGGAAGAAGATGGTGGGGGCATCGGTCGGCTGGGCCTCCCCGATGGCGAAGCGCTCCACCTCGATCCCGTTGAAGAGCAGCTCGTAGTCGCCCCCCATGGCGCCCTGGGCCAGGGCCATCGCATCTGGCGAGACTGCACAACGGTGGTCGAGCCGGTTGGCCAGCCGCTTGAGCGCCCATCCCATCACCCGGTAGCCGGCGCTCTCCCCCGCCGCGTGGAACGTGCCCACCTTCGGCGCGTCGGCGAAGAGGGTCGCCGTCATGCACGGGCCGGGGGCGATCGGCTCATGGAGGTGCAGCACCTCGAAGCCCTCGTCCCGCAGCGCACGGATGGTGCGCAGCTGAGCGGCCGGATCCGGCGCCAGCGGGGCCACCGACCCGTTGGCCGCGGTCGGCACGCTCCGCCCCAGCGGTGTCACGCCGGCATCAGGGGGTGGCCCGTCGCACGGGCCCAGCACCCGCACCTCGTGGCCGAGCGGCCGGAGCGCCCGGGCCAGCCCGAGCACCTGTCCCTGCACCCCCCCGGGAATGGTCAAGGAGTAAGGACACACCAACCCTACCCGCATGGAGGAGAGCCTAGGTGGCGGTGTCGCTCGGCCAGTTGGGTTGGAGGAGGTGCCACTGCTCGGGAGCCCTGCGGATGAGGTCTTCGAGAGCGTGAGCGAGGTCCTGGGTGACCCGCTGCACGTCATCACGGAGCTTGCCGTGCCGGGTGGTGTCGAGGGCAGGGAGCACGACGCTGCGCCGCATGTCCGGGCCGTCGAAGTACACGGCGGTGGGGAGGAGCGGAGCGCCGCTGCGCAGCGCGAGCGTGGCCGGGCCACCGGGGAGGGTGGTGCGCTCGCCGAAGAACTCGACCTCGGGTCCGGTGCCGGTCAGGTCCCGGTCGCAGAGCAAGGCGAGGGTGTGGTTGGCGCGCAAGGCTCGCATGGTCCGGGTGCCGGCATCCGGGCCGACGGCGACGATGTCGAAGCCGAAGGACCGTCGGAGCTCGACGAACCACTCGAAGAGCTCCGGGGGATCCAGCTGCTCCACCACTGCGGTGACGCCCCGCCCCTGCACCTGGGTGACCCAGAACCCGGACCACTCCCAACCGCCGAGGTGGGGCATGGCCATGATGGCGCCCTTGCCCAGCTCGAGGGCCTCGTCGAGTCGATGCCACCCGTCGGCCTGGAACCCGGCGTCGAGGTCGGCGGCGCTGGTGCCGGGCAGGCGGAAGGACTCCTCGTAGTACCGGGCGTAGCTGACGAAGGTCTCGTCCACGAGTGCACGGAGGCGCCGGCCCGTCAGGCTGGGATCCACCCGCCGTAGGTTGCGCTCGACCTGGGCTCGGCGCTCCGCGGCGAGACGTCCGACGACGCGGCCAAGACCCCGGGCCCCGGCGGCGGCCACCGGATGGGGCAGCAGGCGGGCAACGCCTGCGGCCGCCTTGTAGGCAGGAGTGACGACGTCGACCACTGCCGCTGACCCTCGCGAGACGAGCTAGCGCCGGCTGGTGCGCTGTCGCCGGCTCCAAGCTCGCTCGGTGGGCCGCGCGGCCCGGCGGGCCTTCCAGCGGCTCGAGCTGGCGGTCGGCTTGGCTGCACTGGCCTGCGTCCACACCTTGGCAAAGCGCTGCACCGCCGTGATGAGGGTGAGCACCAACATCAGCCAGAGCACCGGGATGAGGATGGAGTCGAAGAGCAGGCCGACGCCGAGGGCGATGATGCGCTCGGCCCGTTCCATCAGACCGCCGCGGGCGTCGAAGCCGAGCGACTCGGCCTTGGCCCGCTCGTAGGAGATGAGCATCGAGGCGCCGAGGACCGCCAGCGGCAGGACGGCGATGCGACCGGGGTTCGCGGTGGAGGACAGGTACCACGCCACGCCGCCGAGCAGGAGGGCGTCAGTGACGCGATCCGACACCGAGTCGAAGAAGGCGCCCCGGGGTCCGGCGGTGCCAGAGGCTTTGGCCACGGCGCCGTCGAGCAGGTCGGGCAGCGCGCATAGGACGAGGAGGAGCAGGCCGGCGCGAAGGGCACCGTTGCCGATGGCGACGGCGGCGGCCGCCGCGATCACGACCCCGGAGGCGGTGAGGTGGTCGGCGGTGATGCCGGTGCGGCGGATGTTGGCGCCGACGGGCTTCAGCCCCGCGTCGAAGCTCTGTCGCCACCGTCCATCGAACATGGGCAGAGGGTACCCGGGGCTCGGATCACATAGCCGCATCTCGGCGCAGGGCCCGCAAGATGCCAGCCCAGCGGGGGAACAGGAGGTGGTGGGAGCCGCCCGGCGACAGGTCGAGGACGGCGTTCGGGAGCCGCCCGACGAGCCACGCGCCCACGATCGACGGCGACACTCCGTCCTCGGAGCCGTGGAACGTGCGCACCGGCACCCGGATGCCCGACAGGTCGAGGCCAGGCTCCAGCTGGAGGGCCACATCGTGCTGGAGGCCGACCAGACCCTGGCGAACGCTCGCCGCCAGCGACCCGGCCAGCCGCTCGGCCGAACCGGCGACGGCAGCCAGCTCCCCACGACCCGTCTCGCCGGCGCCGTCCAGCACGTGCTCGAGGGCGAGCGCGGGGGTCAGCGGCTGAGGCACGAGGTACGGGGCCACCTCGGCCGCCAGCTCGGCGGCGGGCACCTCCAAGGCCATCTCCGCGAACCTACGGCGCGCCGGCCCGAGGCCCGAGACGATGTCGGCCTCTGCGTACGCCTCCACGGGGGGGATCGGCGCGATCAGGCCGACCGCCCGCACTCGATCACCGAGGACGGTGGCGGCGGCGAGGGCGCTGAGGCCCCCGGACGACCAGCCCAGCAGGATCACCTGGTCGATGCCCCAGCGGTCCAGCACCGCCCGGACATCGTGCCCCAGTGAGCTGAGCCTGGCGGCGGGATGGGGGTCGCTGTGCCCGGCGCCAGGCCGGTCGAGGGCCAACAGCCGCACGCCCGCCTGGGCCGCGCCCTCGTCCGGGGGTCGGCCCAGGCGGGAATCAGGCGTGCCGTGGAGATACACCACCGGCACCCCCCGCCGGTCACCGACGTCGTCCACGGCCAGGGCTCGCCCGTCGGCCAGCGCGATGATCTCGGGTCCGTCCACGATCGGCAGCGTAAGACGGCCGGGCCCGGCAGACTGTCGCCCATGGCAACCCGTCCACCGGCCGACGCCATCGTCGCCCTCCGCTCCATGGGCCGCCGATGGCGCGGGGTCTTCGCCGGTCTCGGCGACGACGAGCAGCCGGATGACCTGGCCAATCGGATCGGAGGCGGAGGACGCTCGGCCTTCGATCACCTCATGGACGCCACCCGTACGACCAGCCTGCTGAGCCGGGCGCTCCAGCAGACGCTCACCGAGGCCGATCCCTCCCTGCACCCTGCCGTGTCCGACCCGACCGCGCGCCAGTGGGAGCATGGCCACGGCGGCGACGTCGAGGCCGGGATCGCGGAGCTGGCCCAGACGGCCGACGGGTTGGCCGACCGCGCCGGACGCGTCAGTGCGTCGGAGTGGGCGCGAGATGCGCCGGTGGCCGGCGGTGCCCCCGCCACGAACGCGCTGGCGATCCTCTGGGACGCCGTCGACAGCGCAGTGGAGCACCTCCGTTCCGCGGAGCGGGTGCTCCAAGAGGTAAGGGGGCGGTAGCCCTCCATCCCCGGCCCGAGTCCTAGTCGGTATCGAGCTCGACGGAGCGGAGCTCCGTGGAGGAGAGGTCGCTCCAATCCTCCGGGTTGTCCTCGACGAAGTGATCGACGACCTCACCGTCGACGCCATCCACCAGCACCAGGCCCCGCTTCAGCGGCGGCTCCTCGGCGGAGTACAGCAGGATGCGCCACGTCGGCTTGCTGCGCACGCCCCGCCATCCGAGCTGCGCCGAGGCATGGCCCACCGCGAAGCCCATCTGCCGCGTGGCGGCCACGAGAGCATCTCGCTCGTCGACGTCGAGGTCCCAACCCGCGACGAGGTGGTAGGCGCCGAGCAGCACGAGCAGGATGCCGGCACCGAGGAAGCCGCCGTTGACCAGTACGCCGTCGCGGCCGACCACGGCCCAGCCGCCGATGCAGGCCGCGCCGAGCAGGAGGTAGAGATAACCGGGGACCCGTCGACGGTTGTTGTTCGGGAAGACGTAGGGCCCGACGAACTCCGAGGCGTTGAGGTCCTCCGGCAGGGCGTCCGTGACCTCGTCGTCCCTGGTGGTGTCGTCAGCCATCACGAGCCCGACGGTACCGGCGGTCGGCTCAGACGGGCCAGGCCGCCCGGATCCGCTCGGCCGCCTCGGCCAGGCCGACCGGCAGCACACGGGTGTCGGCAGCCACCGCGATGAAGTTGGCGTCGCCCACCCACCGGGGCACGCAGTGCACGTGGAGGTGGTCCGACTGCGACCCGCCCGCAGCTGCGCCGAGGTTGAGCCCGACGTTGACGGCGTCGCACCGGAACCCTTCCTTGAGGGCGACGACGGCATCGCGCACGGCGCCCCACAGCTCCGTGTGCTCGTCGTCGGTGAGGGCCTCGAGGTCGGCCACCGCCCGCTGCGGGAGCACCATCATGTGCCCGGCCGTGTACGGGTAGAGGTTCACGAGCGCGAAGCAGGTGGCCCCCCGCCACACCACACCGGTCGCCTCGTCGCCCTCGTCGTCGGCCCCCGCCAGGATCCGCTCGAACAGCGACCGCCCGGCCGCCTCCTCCGGGGTCGGCAACGTCCGGGTGTCGACCACCTGGCCGACGTAGGCCGACCGCCACGTCGCCCACAGGTGGTCAAGCGGCACGAGACCACCAGGATCTGTGGACGCATTTGCGCACATGGTGCGCGTTTTGCAGCACAGATCCTGTCATGTCTTGGCGGTGACCTGCGCGGCCAAGCGGTCGGCGAAGGTGTCGACGTGGACGTCGCGCTCGGGCTGGTCGCTGCCACGGGCGTTGACGCCGACGGTGCCGGCCTCCACGTCGGTGTCGCCGACGACCAGGATGTACGGGAGCTTCTCCAGCTTGGCCTTGCGGATGCGACCGCCGAGCGGCTCGTCGGCCTCCGCCAGATCGCTGCGGAAGCCGTCGGCCCTCAGCCGGTCGACGACGCGTGCGGCGTAGGCGTGGTGGTCGTCGCGCACGGGCAGCACCCGCACCTGCACCGGAGCCAACCAGGCCGGGAAGGCGCCGGCGTAGTGCTCCACCAGGACGCCGAAGAACCGCTCGATCGACCCGAACAGGGCGCGGTGGATCATGATCGGCTGGTGGCGCTCGTTGTCGGCGCCGACGTACTCGATCCCGAACCGCTGTGGCGTCTGGAAGTCGAGCTGGATGGTGGACATCTGCCACGTGCGGCCGATGGCGTCGCGCGCCTGCACCGAGATCTTGGGGCCGTAGAAGGCGCCGCCGCCCTCGTCGAGCACCAGCTCGAGGTCCTTGGCGAGGGCCGCCTCCCGCAGTGCCTCGGTGGCCTCCTCCCACTCCTCGTCACTCCCGACCGCCTTGCCGGGCGGCTTGGTGGAGAGCTCCAGGTAGAAGTCGTCGAGGCCGTAGTCGGCCAGCAGTCCGAGCACGAAGTCGAGCAACGAGGCCAGCTCGGCGCCCATCTGCTCCTTGGTGGTGAAGATGTGGGCGTCGTCCTGGGTCATGCCACGGACGCGCGTGAGCCCGTGGACCACGCCCGACTTCTCGTAGCGGTAGACGGCGCCGAACTCGAACATCCGCAGCGGCAGCTCCCGATAGCTCCGCATCCGGGATCGGTAGATCAGCACGTGGAACGGGCAGTTCATCGGCTTCAGGTAGTAGTCCTGGCCGCCGACCCCGCCCTCGTCGTCGAAGTGCATGGGCGGGAACATGCCATCGGCGAACCACTCGAGGTGCCCGGAGGTCTCGAACAGGTCGGCCTTGGTGATGTGGGGCGAGTAGACGAACTCGTACCCCGCAGCG
>JBDSUN010000233.1:0-7411 GCA_039927735.1 Acidimicrobiales bacterium
CTCTGCGGCCACCGGTCGCTTCACCTTGGGCGACGGCCACAGCATTGGCTTCGCGTTGCACCACTGCGTACGAGCCGACCGAGGAACGGCACGGGTCTGGAGCCAGGAGGAGATCGCTGAGCGTCTCGATGACACCGTCTCGGCCTGGCAGTCGTGGTCCGAGCTCCACCAGTCCTATGAGGGCCCGTGGCGCGATCTCGTGCACCAGAGCGGGCGGGTGCTCCAGGCACTGTCGTTCCAACCCACAGGAGCGATCTGCGCCGCTGCCACCACCTCGCTGCCCGAGACCGAAGGCGGCGACCGCAACTGGGACTACCGGTACTGCTGGGTCCGCGACGCCAGCTTCACCATCGAGGCCCTCTGGGTCGCAGCCTGCCCCGACGAGGCCTACGAGTTCTTCGACTACATGACCACGTCGGCGGCTTCCTCCGTCGGGCGTGGCGCTGACCTCCAGATCATGTTCGGCATCGGCGGCGAGCACGACCTCACCGAACGCGAGCTGGCCCACCTTCCTGGATGGCGCAACAGCGCGCCCGTCCGGGTGGGGAACGGTGCGTGGAACCAGCGCCAGCTCGACGTGTACGGCGAGCTGTTGAACTCCTTCTACCGACTCTCCGATCAGGTCACCGAGCTCCCGCCGGCGACGAGGACGTTCCTCGTCGAGCTGGCCGACGCGGCGGCGCGCCGCTGGACCGAGAAGGACCAGGGGATCTGGGAGGTCCGGGGCGAACCTCGAGACTTCGTCTACTCCAAGCTCATGTGCTGGGTCGCGCTCGAACGTGCCATCGCTCTCGCCGACCGGCTCGACGCCCATCACCGCGTCCCCGGGTGGAGGATCGTTCAGGACGAGATCCGCGAGGCGATCATCACGAAGGGCTGGAGCGCCACGGCCAACGCCTTCACCCAGTCGTTCGGCTCCGACGACCTCGATGCCTCCAACCTGATGATGGCGCTGGTCGGCTTCCTGCCGGCCGACGACCCTCGACTGCTCGCCACCATCGAGGCGACCGAGCAGCACCTCACCGACGAGCGCGGCCTCGTGTACCGGTACCGCTCGCACGACGGTCTCGATGGCGAGGAGGGCACCTTCCTGCTGTGCACCTTCTGGCTCGCCCATGCCCTGGCCGTCTCCGGGCGACCCGACCGTGCCCGCACCGTCTTCGAGCGGGCCGTGGCCTTCGTCAATGATGTCGGCCTCCTCGCGGAAGAGGTCGATCCGGCCACCGGCGAGCTGCTCGGCAACTACCCGCAGGCGTTCAGCCACATCGGCCTCGTCAACGCCGCCTGGGCGATCTCGGAGGCCGAACGCATGCAGGCCGAGCGAGGCCCGGTGGTGGGCGCCTAGGAGGATCGCCCGGGCCTCAGACGGGTTGGAGGTCCTGGCCGAGGTAGCGGAGCTTGCAGAGCGACCGCTGGAGCTTGCCGGAGCTGGTCTTGGGGAGGCTGCCGGGCTGCACGAGCACGATCTCCTTGGTGGGCAGGCCGATGGCGCTGCGCACCCGCTCGGCCACCGAGCGACGCACCTCGGCGTGGTCGTCGGACTTGCTCTCGGCCACCACGATCAGGCCCTCCTTGCCGTGGGTGCCGTCGACACCGAAGGCGATGACGTTGCCGGCCCGCACGCCCTCGACGTCGGCCAGCGCCCGCTCGATGTCTTCGGGGTACACGTTGCGACCGCCGACGATGATCATGTCCTTGATGCGGCCGCACATGACCATCTCGCCGTCGACCAGGTAGGCGAGGTCACCGGTGCGGAGCCAGCCGTCGTGGAAGAGCTCGGCGTTGGCGTCGGGCCGCTTGTAGTAGCCGGGGGTCACCGAGGTGCCCCGGATCTCCAGCTCGCCCACCTCGCGCTCCTTGAGCTCGTCGCCCGTGGCGGGGTCGACGATCCGGATCTCCAGACCGGGCACCGCCTTTCCGAGGATGGCCAGCTCGCGTGCACCCGGGGCGGCAGGGTCGACGGGGGCGGCGTAGCGCTCCGTCTCCAGCACCCGCAGGTCGACGGCGTCGGTGCGCAGACCGGCCATCGGCTCCGGGAACACGCCGGCGATGGCCACCTCGGCCATGCCGAAGGCCGGGAAGATGGCCCCGGGCCGCAAGCCGTGGCGCTCGCCGGCCTCGACGAAGGCGGCCACGGTGGCCGGATCGACCGGCTCGGCGCCGTTGAGGGCGACCCGCAGCCGGGACAGGTCGAGCCCGTCGCCGCGTCGCAGAGCCCTGGCGGCCAGCACGTAGGAGAAGTTCGGCCCGGCCGTGGCGGTCCCCCCGTAGGTGGACATCCACTCCATCCAGCGGCTCGGCCCGGCCATGAAGTCCGTGGGGGCGCCGAGCACGAGCGGGGTGCCGGTGCTCATGCCGAGGGTGAAGAGCCCCACCAGGCCCATGTCGTGGTAGAGCGGCAGCCACGACACGAGGACGTCGTCGTCGGGGTCGAGGTAGGTGGCCTCGGCGATGGCGTCGAGGTTGGCGCCGAGGGTGTGCTCGGGGAGCATCACACCCTTCGGGTCCGAGGTGGATCCGCTGGTGAACTGCAGGATGGCCAGCCGGTCCATGTCCCGGGCCGGGCGCTCCCAGGCGACGCCGAGCGCGCGACCGGCACCGGGCTGGAGGACGTCGTAGCCCACCATGGGCGGGTCGCCGGGAGTCGGCTCCAGGAACGGGGCCAGCTCGGGGTCGATGATGACGAGGCTGACGTCGGCGTTGGTGATGCGCACCCGCGTCTGGGCGACGAACTCGTCGATCGACGACATCCGCATCGGCAGCGGGAGCACCACGATGGTGGCGCCGGAGAGCCAGACGGCCTGGATGGCGGTGACCAGCGAACGGGAGGTCGGACCGAGGAGGGCGACGTGATCACCGGGGGCCACGCCGAGGGCCTGGAGGTTGGCGGCGTACCCGCGTGCCTCGTCGTGGAGCTGTCGGTACGGGACGGTGACGGGATCGCCGCCGACGACGAAGGTGAGGTCGTGGCCACGGTCGGCGCCGGCTTCGACTCGCTCGCTGAGGGTGTGCACGGGACTCTGACCTGCCTGAGGGCCCCGTCGTTACAGGCCTGTATGGGTGCGGGGGCGCAGGAGGTCGGCCACT
Source organism: Acidimicrobiales bacterium (assembly GCA_039927735.1). Lineage (GTDB taxonomy): Bacteria > Actinomycetota > Acidimicrobiia > Acidimicrobiales > VFJN01 > VFJN01. The sequence goes on from JBDSUN010000233.1 coordinate 3,088, forward strand.
ACCGTTCGGCCCATGCGTGATGACGGTTCGGAGCCGAAGACCGATCGGGACGGGCTGATCCCCCGCCACCGCTACACGGCCGACCTCGCCGCCCGCATCGAGCTGGCCTGGCAGGACCGCTGGGAGCGCGACGGCACCTTCCACGCCCCCAACCCGACGGGACCCCTCGCCGACGGGTTCGACGAGGTCGCCGACCAGCCGAAGCTCTACGTGCTGGACATGTTCCCGTACCCCTCCGGTGCCGGGCTCCACGTCGGCCACCCGCTCGGCTACATCGGCACCGACGTCTTCGCCCGCTACAAGCGCATGACCGGACACAACGTGATGCACACCCTCGGCTACGACGCCTTCGGGCTCCCGGCCGAGCAGTACGCAGTGCAGACCGGCACCCACCCACGGGTGACCACCGAGGCCAACATCGCCATCATCGGCGCCCAGCTGCGGCGCCTCGGCCTCGCCCATGACGACCGGCGAGGCGTGGCCACCACCGATGTCGCCTTCTACCGCTGGACCCAGTGGATCTTCCTCCAGATCCACGGCAGCTGGTACGACGCCGTCGCCGACCGCGCCCGCCCGATCGCCGAGCTCGAGGCGGCTCTGGCCGCCGGCGAGCGGGAGCCCGATCCGGGAACGAACCCGTCGGGGGCCGCCTGGACCGATCTCGACCCGATCGAGCGGCGACGCGTCGTCGACGCCCACCGCCTCGCCTACCTGCAGGAGGCGCCCGTCAACTGGTGCCCGGGCCTCGGCACCGTGCTGTCGAACGAGGAGGTCACCGCCGACGGTCGCTCCGAACGGGGCAACTTCCCGGTGTTCCGCCGACCGCTCAAGCAGTGGATGATGCGGATCACGGCCTACGCCGACCGTCTCCTCGCCGACCTCGACCACCTCGAGTGGACCGAGTCGCTCAAGAACATGCAGCGGCACTGGATCGGCCGGAGCGAGGGCGCCGAGGTGCGGTTCTCCACGGAGTCCGGACCGATCACCGTCTTCACCACCCGGCCCGACACCCTCTTCGGCGCCACCTACCTGGTGCTGGCCCCCGAGCACCCGCTCGTCGACGAGCTGGTCGGCGCCGCCTGGGCCGCTGGCGTCGACTCCCGCTGGACGGCGGGGGCCGCCGCTCCGGCCGAGGCGGTGGCCGCCTACCGAGCGCAGGCGGCCCGCAAGAGCGAGGTCGACAGCCAGAGCGAAGGTCGGGCCAAGACCGGCGTCTTCCTCGGCGCCTACGCCACCAACCCGGTCAACGGCGAGCCGATCCCGGTGTTCGTGGCCGACTACGTGCTGATGGGCTACGGCACCGGCGCCATCATGGCCGTACCCGCCCACGACCAGCGCGACTTCGACTTCGCCCGGGCCTTCGGCCTGCCCGTCACGGCGGTGGTGGCCCCTCCGACCGACTGGCCAGCAGACACCTCGGCGTGGAAGGGGGCCTGGACCGGCGAGGGCGTCGGGCTCGACAGCGCCAACGACGAGGTCTCGCTCGACGGCCTGGCCGTCCCGGCGGCCAAGACCGCCATCACCGCATGGCTGGCCGAGCGGGGCGCCGGCCAGGGCACCGTCACCTACAAGCTGCGCGACTGGCTGTTCTCGCGGCAGCGCTACTGGGGCGAACCGTTCCCCATCGTGTTCGACGAGCACGACCTGCCGGTGGCCGTCCCCGAGCACGAGCTCCCGGTGCTCCTCCCGGAGGTGGACGACTACTCCCCCCGCACCTTCGCCATCGACGACAACACCTCCGATCCAGAGCCGCCCCTCGGTCGAGCCGAGGACTGGGTGGAGGTCACCCTCGACCTGGGCGACGGGCCGAAGGTCTACCGGCGCGAGCTCAACACCATGCCGAACTGGGCTGGATCGTGCTGGTACGAGCTGCGCTACCTCGACCCCACCAACGAGAACGCCTTCGTCGACCCGGCCATCGAGCGCTACTGGATGGGCCCCCAGCACGACGGCGACACCGGTGGCGTCGACCTCTACGTCGGTGGCGTGGAGCACGCCGTGCTCCACCTCCTGTACGCCCGGTTCTGGCACAAGGTCCTCTTCGACCTCGGCCACCTCAGCTCGCGCGAGCCGTTCCGCCGCCTCGTCAACCAGGGCTACATCCAGGCGCCGGCCTACGCCGATGATCGTGGCTTCTACGTGGAGGCCAGCGAGGTGGTGGCACGCGACGGCGGCTGGTTCCACGACGGCCAAACGGTCACGCGGGAGTTCGGCAAGATCGGCAAGAGCCTCAAGAACATGATCACCCCGGACGACCTCATCGCCGAGTTCGGGGCCGACACCCTTCGCCTCTACGAGATGTTCACCGGCCCGCTCGACCAGAGCCGCCCGTGGGAGACCAAGGCCGTCGTCGGCGTCTTCCGGCTCCTCCAGCGGATCTGGCGCAACGTCCTCGACGAGGACACCGGTGCGGTCCGCGTCGCCGACGTCCCGGCCGACCCCGACACCCTTCGCACCCTCCACCGCGCGATCGCCGCCGTGCGGGATGGCATGGAGACGCTGCGCTTCAACACCTCCATCGCCCGCATCACCGAGCTCAACAACCACCTCACGCTGCGCTTTCCCGACGGCGGCGCCCCCCGCGATGCAGTCGAGCCGATGGTGCTCATGCTCGCTCCCCTCGCCCCCCACACCGCCGAGGAGCTGTGGCAGCGCCTCGGCCATCCCGAGAGCCTCACCCGGGAGCCCTTCCCCGAAGCCGATCCCGCTCTCCTCATCGACGACACCGTCGAGATCCCGGTGCAGATCAACGGCAAGGTCAAGACACGGATCACCGTTCCGGTCGGCCTCACCGTCACCGACCTCGAAGCCGCCGCCCGGGCCGACGTCAAGGTGATCGGGCTGTTGGACGGCCAGACGGTCCGCAAGGTCATCGCTGTCCCCGACAAGCTGATCAGCTTCGTGGTCGGATGAACCGGCTCGACGACATCGGCGCCGCCGACGGCTGGCGGTGCTGGCTGTGCGATGAGCCCGTCGACCCGACGATGTCGGTGAACGACCCGCGTGGGCCGAGCCTCGACACCCGCATCACCAAGGCCAAGGCGAAGGCCAAGGGCGCTCCACCGGAGCGTCTCGCCCACCGGAGCTGCAACACGGGCAAGGGCGCCACCTCCCCGGAGATCCCCTGGCCCGAGCACCTCTTTGTGGTCGATCCCGCCCCGATCATCGCCAGCACTGGCCGCCTGGAGCGCAAGGGCGGCCGGGAGGTCATGGCCCGCTGCCCCACCCGAGCCGATGCGGAAGCCGCTGGCGCCTGGCTGGTCGACCGCCTCTCCCGCCTCCACCCAGGCTGGCCCGTGACCACCGAGATCGAGCCCGGCGGAGGCCAGTTCCTGCTCATCCTGCGGGGTTGAGGCCATTGGCGACACCGAGGCGCAGTGCCATACAGTGATCCGTCCTGCGGGGCCGTAGCTCACTTGGTAGAGCACCTCGATGGCATCGAGGGGGTAGCGCGTTCGATCCGCGTCGGCTCCACTCCAGGGAAGGCCCGCCGCTGAGGCGGGCCTTCTCGGTTCAGGCGGCGGGCTCGGACCAGTCGAGCCGGGGGACGTCGGACCAGAGGCGCTCGAGGTCGTAGAACTCGCGGTGCTCCTGCTGGAAGACGTGGACGACCACGTCGCCGTAGTCCATGAGCACCCACTGGCGGTCCTGGAGGCCCTCCACCCGCTTGGGCTTGGGGCCGCCGGCCTCGTGGACCTCTCGCTCGACGTCGTCGCAGATGGCCTTGACCTGGCGCTCGTTTCCGGCACTGGCGATCACGAACCAGCCGCACAGGGCCAGCACCTCGGCCACGTCGAGCACCACCACGTCGGTCGCCTGCTTCGCGTCGGCGGCCCGGGCGGCGACGATCGCCCACTGCCGGGTCTCGTCGATGGGGTTCTCGTCTGCCAGGGGACGCTCCTACGGGATGGACGCTGCCCACGATGGTGCCACCCGGCGGGTGGTCGTGGCGAGCCATCCTCACGGATCGTCCCGGTAGAGCCTCCGCTCTCGGATCAGGTCGACCACCTCATGGGTGACGAGGTAGTCGAGGGGGCGCCCATCGACGGCCCGGGCCCGGAGGTCGGTGCTGGACACCTCGATGGCCGGCACCTCCACCCAGGCCCACCGCCAGCCCTCGGGGGTTGGGGTCGGATCGGTGCCGGGGCGCTCCACCACCACCATCGTTGCGTTGGCGCGCACCTCGTCGCAGCGCTCCCAGGTGATCAGGCCAGCGGCGGCGTCGGCACCCAGGATGACGAAGAGCTCCCGGTGCGGGTCCTCATCGAGGAGGGTGGCCAGGGTGTCGGCGGTGTACGACGGGCCGCCGGCTTCGATCTCGAGG
>JBDSUN010000234.1:0-9053 GCA_039927735.1 Acidimicrobiales bacterium
CCACAACCTCGGCGCCGAGGCCTGCCAGGTGCCGTTGCGGCTCGCTGACCTGCCCGGCGGCACGCGGTTGGTCGACCAGCTGTGCGATGGCCAGGCGGCGCTGGATGGGCAGGGGCGGACCACCATCGAGCTGGAGGGCTACGGCTTCCACTGGCTCCGAGTGGCCGCACCGGGCGATCGGCGGCTCATGTAGAGCTCCTGGGTTTGAGGCTGGCGCGGCGGGGGGAACCAGTCGGCCATGCGATTCGCCGCCGGGTGCTTCCTGTCTGCCGCCGTGCTCTTCATCGGTGGAGGCGTCGGTGCCGTCGGGTCGTGGGCGCTGCCGGTCAGCGGGGTGGCGCTCCTCGTGGCCGCCATCGTCGGCGCCACCGCCCTCGAGCAGGCTGACGTCGTCGACCCCCGTCGGGCTCAGCCGGACGTGTCGAGGATGTCGATGACGAACACGATGGTGTCGGTGCCCGCGATCGACCCGTCGGGCGAGCCCTCCGGGTAGCCCTGGGCGGGTGGGACCACCAGCACGATCTGGGTGCCCACGGTCCGCCCCACCAATCCGTCGTCCCACCCCTTGATGACGGCGCCGGTCCCGATGTCGAAGGTGGCCGGTGACCCGCTCTCCCACGAGGAGTCGAACACCGCCCCGGTGTTCCAGAGCACCCCGGTGTAGTGGACGGTGATGGTGTCGCCCGCCTCCACCACCTCGCCTGCTCCCTCGATGAGCCGCTGGGCGATCAGCTCCGTGGGCGGCTCGGCCGTCGGGACTGTGATGGTCGGGGCGCCCTCACCATCGAGCACAACACCGGGAACGCCGTTCACCGGCGGCACCGCCGTGCCCTCGGCCCGGGCCAGGGGCACCCGTACAGCCAGCACCTCGGCGAAGAAGAGCAGCGTGTCGGTCTCCAGCACGTCGCCGGTGGGGTCGCCGCCCAAACCATCGCCTGGCGCGATGGCGATGAGCACCCGGCTCCCGGCGCGCACGCCGCCGAGCCCTTCGTAGATGCCCGGCATCAAGGACTCCTCGAACACCAGCTGGGCGGGCTCGCCGTCGTAGGACGACTCGACCACCTGCCCGTTGCGACCGTTCACGAAGGTGAAGTGGAAGGTGACCACCGCCCCGTCGGCGATCGGCTCGCCGTCGCCCTCGGTGATCGCGCGGCTGGCCGTCTCCTCCACCCCGAAGGCGGCGTCGAAGGCCAGGGTCGGCTCCTCGCCCGCCGCGCCCGTCACCTCGACGTCGGCGAGATCGCTGGTGACGATCTCCGCCGGAGCCGGCGTGGCGGCCTCGGTGGTGCCGGCGGTGTCGATGGCGCTCTCGTCGTCGCCGCAGGCGGCGGACGTGGCGAGGGCGAAGGCCGCGAGGGCAGCGGCAAGGGTGCGGCGCATGGGGGTGCTCCTGGGATCAGCCGACGGTGAGAGCGGCGAAGCCCCGACCGACGAAGACCTCGGTGGACGCAAGGTCGGGGATGGGGGAGAGCAGGCGGATCTGACCTGCGGTCGGCTCGTCGACGGGGACGACGGCCAACGAGGTGGACTCGGCGCCGAGGATGCGGCCGTCGGCTGCCCGGTAGATGGCCGTGACGTCCACGCCGTCCTCGGCGTCGGGCCAGCTGGAGCGCACGGTGAATCGTGTGATGGAGCCGCCGGCTTCCTCCGGTTCGGTGACGACGCCCTCGGCCACCAGCTGCCCGTCGACCGAGGCGGGCAGCAGCCAGGCGCTGACCTCGATGACGACCTCCAGCCGGGTGGGACCTTCGATGGGCTCGATGAGGGTGCGACCGACGGCCATGCGCTGGCCGGGCAGCACGGCGTTCAGCAGCGCGCTGTCAACGAGGAGCTCGGCGCCGGCGTCGTCGAGGATCCGGGTGACGACCCGCACCCCCGTGGCCATGACCTCAGGGTTCGGGTTCTGCAGGATCACCCCGTAGCCACCGAGCGTGGCGGCCGGGTCGAACGGGTCGGGGAACGACGCCACCCCTTGCTCGGCCACCACGAGCGGCTCGCCGGTGAGCTCGGGTGCCGTGGTGGTGGTCGACGGCGCAGCGGTGCTGCTGCTCGCCGAGTCGCGTGCTGCGGTGGGGGAGGGGTCCTCGCCACCGGCACCCGTGCAGGCTGCCAGGGCCAGGCCGAGCACCAGGGCCGGCGCGGTGCGCCGGATGCTCCGACGCACTAGCTGAGGGTCTTGTTGAGGCGCTCGAGCGCCGTGTCCTCGGAGATGTTGAGGGCGAAGGCCAGCTCGCTCACCAGCACCTGCCGGGCCTTGACGAACATCGACTTCTCGCCGGCCGAGAGGCCCTTGTCAGCGTCGCGCAGCGCCAGGTTCCGGACGACCTCGGCCACCTGGTAGACGTCGCCCGACTTGAGCTTCTCCTGGTGGTTCTTGAAGCGGCGCGACCAGTTGGTGGGCTCGCGCACGTCCTTCTTGGCCAGCACCTCGAAGACGTCTTCCACGTCTTCTTTGGAGATCGGGTAGCGCATGCCGATGTCCTCGGCGCGGTCCTGGGGGACCTTCAACATGAGGTCGCCGTGGGTCATCCGCAGGACGAAGTACTTGTTCTTGGCCCCATCGGGCATGGTGATCGAGTCGGTCCCCTCGATCACGGCAGCGCCGTGGTGGGGGTAGACGACCTTGTCGCCAACCTTGAAGGGCACGCGTTCTCTCCTGCTTGCGGGGCTGAGGCCCGTCAAGGATGCCACCTCGGCGGCGGTTCTCCACATCCGAGGAGGCGTACCCTCGCAGCCATGTACGAATGGTCCGAAGAGCAGCTGATGATCCGGGACGCCGTCCGCCAGTTCGTGCAGGCGGAGATCGCGCCGAAGCGGGAGGAGCTCGAGCACGGCGACCTGCCGCCCTACGACATCCTCCGCAAGCTGTTCGCCACCTTCGGCATGGACGCCATGGCCCGGGAGCGCTTCAAGACCCAGATCGAGCGCGACAAGCGCGTGGCGTCCGGCGAGGAGGAGGCCCCCAAGCCCGGAGCCCGACGAGGGGGCGGCGATGCCAGCTCGATCGCCATGACCATGCTCCCGATCATCGAGATCTGCCGACACTCGCCCGGCATGGTCACCGCCATGGGCGTGAGCATGGGGCTGACCAGCGCCGCCATCATGTCCAAGGGCACCATCGCCCAGAAGGAGCGGTGGGCGCTCGACCTCCTCACCCTCGACAAGGTGGGCGCGTGGGCGATCACGGAGCCGGGGTCCGGGTCCGATGCCTTCGGGTCGATGCAGTCCACCGCCCGCCGTGACGGGGACGAGTACCTGCTCAACGGGTCGAAGACGTTCATCACCAACGGCCCCTATGCCGACACCACTGTGTTCATCTGCAAGCTCGACGAGGGCAATGCCCCGGCCGAGCGCAAGATCCTGTCCTTCGTGCTCGACCGGGGAATGCCGGGCTTCGAGCAGTCGAAGCCGCTGCGCAAGATGGGCATGCACTCCTCACCCACCGGGGAGCTCTTCCTGGACGATGTACGGGTGGGCAAGGACCGCCTGATCGGCGAGACCGAGGACCTGCCTTCCGGCGGCCGGGCCGGCGCCAAGGACACCTTCTCGATGGAGCGTTCCGGTGTGGCGGCCATGTCCCTCGGGATCATCGACCGCTGCCTTGAGCTCTGCGTGCAGTACGCCAAGGACCGGGTGCAGTTCGGTCAGCCCATCGGCGAGTTCCAGCTCATCCAGGACAAGCTGGCCCGCATGGAGGTGGCCCGCCTCAACGTCCAGAACCTGGTGTTCCGCTACATCGAGATGTCGGCGGCCGGGGTCGGGCTCACCCTCGCCGAGGCGTCAGCCATGAAGCTCTACTCGGCCCGAGCGGCGAGCGAGGTGGCCATGGAGGCGGTGCAGCTCCACGGTGGCAACGGCTACATGGCCGAGTTCCAGGTGGAGCAGCTGGCTCGCGACGCCAAGGTGCTGCAGATCTACGCCGGCACCGACGAGATCCAGATCACCCACATCGCCAAGGACCTCCTCCGCCGCTGACTAGGTGGCCGGGACGGTGATGTCGGCCATGTGGGTGGCCTGGACGAGGGACTCGTAGGCGTTGATGGCCACGCCCGTCCACGTCCCCGGGGCCGCAGGCTCACGGATCTCGAAGTGGAGGTGCGAGGCGGTGGCCTCGGCGTTGCCGGAGTCGCCGAGGTAGCCGACCACCTGTCCCTTGACGACCTTGGCGCCGACCACGATGTTCGGCGGGAACGCCTGGTCGCGAGTGGCCTTGGCGTCATCCGTGCCAGGCGTGTCGTTGTTGACGTGGAGGTAGTGGTACGTCCAGCCATCGGCGGCCTCGAGGACCACCGAGTTGCCGACCAGGTTGTTGAAGGTCACCTGGTGCACGACGCCGTCGACCGCGGCCAGCAGCGGGAGCATCTTGCTGCCCATCAGGTCCTGGCCCTCGTGCTTGCGCTCGCACGCCGTACCCCGGCAAGCGCCAAAGGTGTCGGTGTAGCTGACCGGTCCGTCGACGGGGAAGACGATCGGCTTCACGACCGGCTCGCAGCCACTGGCGGTGAAGGCGCCGAGGGCGAGGAGGGCGAGCGCAGAGGTGCGACGGAGGTGGCTACGGAGCATTGGGGTGTGATCCTCGAGGTCGTGTGGCTTGTGGTCCGCCCGTGTGCCACTTCTTCGGCACCCCATGCCCGCGTCCTTGAGGCTACATTGCGATCGTGTGACGAAACCGCATCTGGCACCGGGGGCACCGGTACCTTGACCGCCGATGCGGGCTTGTCCATCGTGCCGGCGAGCTTGGCCCGACGAGCGGGAGACCTGCCCGCGCTGCCTGGCCAGCCTCGTCGAGGACCTCGACGCCACCATCGCCTGTCCGAAGTGCGGGCTCGTCAGCCCGGTTCGGATGCAGTCGTGCCCGGGTTGCTTGGCTCTGCTTCGACCCGACGACGTGGATCGCGGGCCTGACATCGCCCGGTCGCTGGCCCTCGGGCTGCGGATGCACCGTCCGGCGAACGAGATGGCCTTCGCCGACGGCCCCGGGTGCACCCTCCTCCGGCTGATGCCCCGGGCCGGGCTGGTCCTGTGCGGCATGGCCGGGTTGATCGAAGCCAACCTCAGCGGCCCAGGCATCCAGGCCCGCCCCCCGCTGGCCTGCAACGCCGACGGGCGGACGCTCTTCCGGATCGAGCCGTACGCCGTCGAGCGGGCCGTCGTCGCCATCGGCCCCGACGGTGCCCCGTTGGGCACGTACCTCCGCCACGGCGGACCGCTCGACCAGCGGATCGACGTGCGCGACGAGACGAGTGCACCTGCGGCCCGCCTCGAGCCGGTGCCCCACGGCAGCGGGTTCGGTCTGGTGGAGACGGGCGGCGACGTGATCGGGCTCGTCACCCGCACCGACGTCGACGACGAGCTCTGGGTCGACGACCAGTGGTCGGGCACCCCCACCACGGTCGACCTACCGCTACAGCCGCTGGCCTTCGTCGCCATGGTGGTCGCGGCGAAGGTCCTCCTGGGCCGCCCCGAGCCGGTCCAGGTCCGCCAGCCGCGGGACGAGGCCGACGACCAGCTCGACGACCTCCTCGGCCCGATCGGCCGCAGGATCATCGACGGCTTCTCCCGATGAGCGGTCGACCTCCGGCCGCTGACTGCGAGGGCGCCAGCGGCGCAGGAGCGAGGGACCTACGCTCTGCCCGGCCATCCGGTGAAGGGGGACTTCCATGGGGTTCGTGCAGATCATCGAGTTCAAGACGTCGAAGATCGACGAGGTGCGCAAGGTCGGCGACGAGTGGGAAGTCGCGGCCGCCTCCGATCGAAAGGCCCGGCGGCGGGTCATGTGCGAGGACCGGGACAACCCCGGCCGCTACGTCAACATCGTGTTCTTCGACTCCTACGAGGACGCCATGGAGAACTCCGAGCTGCCCGTCACCCAGGAGTTCTCACAGAAGATGATGGCGCTCGCTGATGGTGCGCCGACCTTCCACAACCTGGACGTCACCGAAGACCGCAGCTGACGCTCCCTCGGCTCAGCGGCGATCAGCCCGACGTCGCCTGCCGGGTGCGGCCGCCAGCATGGCCAGCAGATCGATCGTCAGCAGAGCAGGGGTGGGTCGCTGGTTCTGGTCGTAGCGTCGGGGTGGGTGACCTCGAGGGTGCCGTCCGGGCGGAGCTTGATGTGCCAGCCTCCATGTGGACCTGTTGGTGGTGCTCGGAGCACAGGACAACCAGGTTGGACGACCGGGTGAGCACCACCCGAGGCCGTCCCTCGACCTCCTGTCCCTTACCGGGCAAACTGTGCGCGTCTCAGGTGATACCGAAGCGCTCTCGTGGAGCCTTGCGGTCAGCCGTTGAGCACGAGCTTGGCAAGTGCAATGGCTGCCGCTTGGTCGTCACCCACGATCTCGGCGTACACCAGGAACGGCTGGTCCCCATCGCACACGATCATCCTCACCCCCGTGCTCACTCTCTGTGCATAGGTGTCGATGTCGAGCCCGTCGACGGCGCCGATCGAGAAGAACTCGCCCAAGTACCCTGCTTCTCTCAGGCTCTCCTGCGTACATGAGGACGCGGGCACGTATCCGAAGTCGACGCCCGGCACTATCGAAGGCCCGTCGTCGAAATGGCACGATGTCGGCGACTCGGGGCCGGTGACGGTCACGCCGATGACTTGGCTGACCTCTTCCGCAGTCAGCCGGCAGCTCGTCGGGGCCGTCGCTGCAGTGGTCTCGGGGGTCGACGTGGCGGTGTCCACCGTCTTCTCGTCGCGCCCGGCAGCGACGAGCAGGGTGCCCGTGACGGCGATCACCACGGCCGCAGCGGCCCCTAGGAGCCAGCGGCCCCGCAGGTGGCGGCCGGCGTTCACTAGTTCGCCGCCCGTGGGACGGTCTTTGATGTCAACCAGGGTGATGTGTCCTTCCTGATTGGATCCGTCAGCGGCGCCCGTGATCTGGGCGCCGCGTGAGCTGGCGGCAGCGGTCAGGCGCTGCAACAGCAGGTGTTCGAGGCGATCCGCGAACACGGGATCGGGTTCGGCGCGGTAGGTGGGGGGGTTACTCATCAGTCGTCTCCTGAGGCTCGACGCAGCTCTGCGCGGGCGCGGGCGAGAAGTGAGTTCGTCGGAGTCAGCTTCCGGCCAATGGCGATGGCGACGTCGGGTACGGAGAGGTCGTCCACGTAGCGGAGCACCAGCACGGCCCGGTGCAGCGGTTGGAGCTGGTCGAGCTGATCGAGGACGTCGCTGCTGGTTGGCTCGTCGTCGTCGGTGTGCTCCCGGCGGAGGAGCTCCAGCTTCGACTGGCGTCGTCGGTCTCGTCGTGCTGCATCGATGAACCGGGAGCGGGCGACCGTGATTAGCCAGCGGATGTCGACGCGTTCCGTGCGGCCCCGCCGCAGCTCCTCCACGAGCGCGACCCACACGTCCTGGGTGAGGTCTTCCGCCTGTGCACGGTCCCCGGCACACAAGCGAAGGAGGTAGCCGTACACATCAGGCAGGTGAGTTCGATAGAAGGCGGCCAACCCCTCCGGCCCTTCGATTCCCGCACCTGGCAAGGCCCTACTCGCTTCCACAACCCTCCAACGAACGAACCGCTCCGAAATCGTCGCGCTGCGTGACAGAGACGACAGCGCCCAACCCTCTCCCAAAAGCTTGGCGCCTCGCCGACCTCAGTACGCGGAGTTGGCATTAGCCCGCGGGCATACCTGCAAATGACCCACTCCTGCCAGAGTGCAACGCGGGACACGGGCAGGATGCTGGCCTTGATGAAGCCGTGGATCTTCCTTGGCCGGCACTGTTGCGTTAGGGCCTGTCGGATGAATCGCGGCCGTGGCGTGTTTGGGTCGGTGTGCAGATCGCACGTGTCGACCGCTTGCCGCCGCGATCTGGGGGCCGGAGACCTCCAAAGGGAGCTGCCGAACGACGAACGCAACAGTGCCGTGCCGAAAACTTCACTGGCGCACGATGATCTCAAGACGGAATCAGCCTTAAAGCGCTAACGGGTGCGTGGCGACAATCCCGGAAGAGTCATGACCCGCAACCCATCCTTCGCCCGCCGCCTCGATGCCGCGCGTTGCGGTGACCGGCGTGCGTGCCAGTGGGTCTGGGACACGTACGCGGGACCGATCACCGGGTTCCTGCAGGCCCGCGGCACCCCGGAGGTCGAGGAGGTTGTCAACGAGGTCTTCCTGGCTGTCTTCACTGGGTTGGACCGGTTCATCGGCGAGGAGCCGATGTTCCGGGCCTGGCTCTACCGGGTGGCTCGCAACAAGCGGGTGGACGCCTTCCGCCGCAGTGCCCGCCACGCGACCACCCTGTCGATGACGGCGGACGGCGTGGGCGGCGACGTCGAGGACGAGGCGATCGCGGCAATGGAGGACGCTGACCTCCGCGCCCTGCTCGTCGGGCTCACGCCGGAGCAGCGCGACGTCCTGGTTCTGCGCTTCGTCGCGGACCTGTCCATCGCCCAGGTCGCTGTGGCGCTCGACAAGGCACCGCTGGCCATCAAAGCGCTGCAGCACCGTGCCATCGCGCAGCTCCGCAAGAAGATCTCGGCCGACCCGCATCCCCGGTCGACCTCCCCGACGATGTAGGAGCGAGATGCACGACGATCTGTTCGACGACATGCCTCCCGAGCTGCTCGCCACCCTCGATCGGGTACGGGCTCGCTACTGCGAGACACCGCCGCCTCCGGCGGGGCCGGTGCTGTCGGCGTTCCTCAGCGTGGGTCTCACCAACGACAAGGGCAACCTGCCGGCAACGGCAGCAAGCAACGCCAACGAGCCTGCGGCGACGCAGGTGGTCGGGCTACCGAACTGGCGAACCACACTCACACAGAGGAGACGACAAGCCATGCGCACACTCGCAGCACTCATCGGAACAACCCTGGGCAAGGTCGTGCTCGGCACGACCGTCGCTGCCGCAAGCGTCGGCGCCGGCCAGGCGGCCGGGATCGTGGACGTGAACGGCGACCCACCCACGCAGCACGTCACGGAGGCCGACGAGGTTGAGACTGGCGACGACGACGCCGACGTTGACGAGCCTGAGGCCGACGAGGTTGAGACTGGCGACGACGACGCCGACGTTGACGAGCCTGAGGCCGACGAGGTTGAGACTGGCG
>JBDSUN010000235.1:0-4140 GCA_039927735.1 Acidimicrobiales bacterium
CGCCTTTGCCGACGTTGGCGAACTTGTGGGTGACGATCGTGTAGAGCCCGGCCTCGTCGAACGTGAACTCGACGAACCCGCCTTGCGAGGGCTGCAGGTCGAGGGCTTGTGCTCCGCCGCGCCGCCCGTCGGGTTGGAGAAGGTAGGTGCCTTCCTTGAACATGGTGTCGAAGATGGTGCCCACGATGTGGAAGGCCGCGTTCTCGCTCGGGCCGGCGTCGAGGACGAACACCCGCACCCGCTCGCCCGGCTCGACCCGGATCGGCCGGTTCAGGTACTGGTTCACGTAGCCGTTGAACACGACCGCGTCGAATGCCTCGTCCTGCATCTTGCCGAGGTCGCCTGGTTCCCCCTCGGGGCCGGTGTAGAGCTCGGACTGGACGAGCACGAACTCGTGGTCGACCGGAGCGAGGGTCGGCGGGTCGATGATGATCGCGCCGTGCATGCCGTTGCCGATGTGGTGCAGCGCCGGCGCCGTGCCGCAGTGAAACATGAAGACCCCGGCGTGCTTCGCCTCGTACTGGTAGAGGAGCGACTCCCCAGGTTCGATGGTGCGCATCTCGTCGTTCCAGGCGACCTTGCTGGCGTGGAAGTCGATGGAGTGCCCGAGCTCGCCGTCGTTCACGAGCGTGATGGTGAAGATGTCACCGACGCGACCTCGCAGCATGGGGCCGGGGAACTGGTCGTTGAACGTCCACATCTCCTGGGTGACGCCGGGGGCCACCTCCATCACCGTTTCGGTGGCGTGCAGGGTCATGACGTGCTCTGTGCCGCCGGGGGCCGGCTGCAGGGCGGGGTCGTAGGGCATGAAGTCATCGGCGGGCTCGGCGGCGAAGTCGATCTGGGCGCCGGTGGGGACGTCGCTGTCCCCACCGCCGACCGACCCCGGGTCCGCGCTGCCGGTGACCTTGATGTCGAGCACCATCCCGGCCTCCTTGTGGCCGGGGACGGTGCACCACGCCTGGGCGGTCTCGCTGACGACGCCGAGGCTGACCGTGTCCGACTCGCCCGGGTCGAGCAGCTTCGTGCCGGTCTCCCCGTCCAGCTTGAGATCGTGCGGCACCGCACCGTTGTTGGTGACGCTGACGACGACCTCGGTGCCGGCGGGGACCTCGATCTCGCCTGGTACGACGTCGAGGTCGATCAGCTCGACGTCGAAGGTCATCGGTTCGCCCGTGGCGGCCACGCCGGCGGAGCCGCCGTCGCTGGACCGCAGGCCGACGCCGAGGCCGACGATCGTGATGGGAACCAGGATCATCGAGAAGACGATGACGATGACGAGCCAGCCGAAGTGGCTGGTCTCCCCGCTCCGGGCTCCGGTGTGGGGAGCTGCGACGTTGCTCATCGAGGGACCCACTCACGCTCGGTCTCGACGTGGATCGTGTCCCAAGCGCGCAGGGCGGCGGGGAACAGGACGTGGTTCTCCTTGTGGACGTGCACGTGGGTGTCGTGCTCGAGGGCCTCGAGCCGCCCGTACAGCGAGCGATAGCTCGCACAGGCGTCGGCCGGCACCGAGTAGTCGCCCGTGGCGCGACGCAACTCCTCGAGCAGCTCCCCGACTCGGTCGTGCTCAATGGTCATCATGCGTATCGGGTTGGCCAGAGGACCGAACGGGAACGCCTGGCGTCCCTCGTCGACGACCGCGCGGATCGCCGGGAACAGCACCCGCTCCTCCCTGTCCATGTGGGGCTCGAGATCGGCTCGTAGCTCGTCCACCAACGCTTGGATCTCGCCCAGCTCCGCGTGCCGCGCCGCGTGCACGCCGTCCACCGTGCACGCCAGGACGCTCAGGAGCGGGAGCTCCTCGCGCAGGTAGGCGTGGTGGACGGTGACGATGTGCTCGGCGAGCGCGACGGGCCCGAGCAATGCCCAGCCATCCTGCAGGCTGCGGTCGAGCGCGTCGAGCTCCTCGGCGATGGCGGTGGCGTCGACACCGGCACTGGCGCAGGCCTGGCTGAGCGTGCGCCGCCCGCGGCAGCAGTAGTCGAGACCGACTCGATCGAAGATGCGCGCCGCGGCGGGTGTCTTCGTCACGAGGTAACCGAGGGGCTGGTCGAGGATGCTGGTCATGTCGATGCTCCTTGGGGTGAGACGGATCGGGAACCGGCAGCACACTGGGACTCGACTCGCGTGTGTGCTCCGAACTCCGCGATCAGGTCAACCGCCAGAGCGAGCTCCTAGTACTGCGTTCGACCGCAGCACGAAGCCAGCACGAGAAGCAGATCGCAAGCAGCCTCCCGGTCGCGAACCTCTCTCAGCTCCTCGGCGTTGCCCAGCGCGGTGGCGCGACCTTTCGTGTGGGGTGACGGCCGCTCGGCGACGACGCAACCGGGATCGGCGACCAAGACGTCGCGAGCGTGCTCGCGCAGGGCTCGCACTGTCGTGGAGGCTTCGATGTCACGCTTCATCACCGTCATGATCAACGCGGCGTCCGGGCGCGACTAGGGCCGAAGGTCACTTTGCGGCCACGACTGGGCCAGACGACACGGTGCGGAGTGACCTTCGGCCCTATCCGACCGCTGGTGTCGTTGCGATGATCTGGTGCATGGAAGTGGACCGCAACGGCCTGGAGGTGCTCGATCGTGCCGAGTGCCTGCGACTCCTCGACCGGGCGACCCTTGGTCGTATCGGGGTGACCTCGGGCGCGCTGCCCGCCGTGTTCCCGGTCAACTTTTTGTTGAACGGAGATCAGATCCTCCTGCTCACTGCCGAAGGCTCCAAGCTCGACGCTGCCACTCGCAACGCCGTGGTCGCATTCGAGGCCGACGACTTCGACCCGATGTACCACTCGGGCTGGAGCGTGCTCGTCACCGGCGTCGCCCGCGAGATCACCGATTCCGATGAGCTGGCTGCGCTTCGGCATGCTCCGCTCGCCCGCTGGGCACACAACGGCGTTGAGCGGCTCATGGCCATCTCGGCCGACATGATCTCGGGTCGACGCATCGTGCCCGGCCTCGACCGAAACCAGAAGGCACCCCGGTGAGAACCGTAGATGGCCGCACCGGACTCGAGCGGATCGACCGCGACGAGTGCCTGCGGCTCCTCGCTGCCGACGAGGTCGGCCGCCTCGCCGTCATCACCGGCGGCTCCCCGGCCATCCTCCCTGTGAACTACCGACTCGACGGCGAGGCCATCGTGTTCCGCTCCGACCCCGGCACCAAGCTCGACGACGGCCCACGCTCCCGGGCGTGCTTCGAGATCGACCACTTCGACCGACCCACCCACTCCGGGTGGAGCGTGGTCGTCACCGGCCGCCTCGAAGAGGTCACCCGATACGACAGCACCGCGCTGCACCGGGTGCAAAGGCTGCCGATCGACCCGTGGGCCGGCGGCGCCAAGGACCACTGGGTTCGCCTTGTTCCCGAGCGGATCACCGGCCGGCGCCTACATCCACCGGCAGCCCTTGCGGCCGAGGAGCCGGGCCCGACGGGCCCGGCTCCTCCTAGCAGTGGGTGATCCGGTCTCCTTCTAGGCGGGGGCCAGGGAGGCGTCCGTGGTGGCGAACACATCCGGCACGGGGTACTCGCCGAGGGCGAAGTGCAGGATGGCAGCGTGCTGACGCTCGATCGGCATGATGGAGCCCACCAGATCGATGGCGGCCTTGCTCTGGAGAGCCGGGAGGACCTCGAGGTAGGTGGCGGCGGCCTGGAGCTCGAGGGTCAGGGCGAGGCGGGCCAGGCCCGCAACGTCCGTCACCTCGGCAAAGGCCGCGTCGACCGTGGCCTTGATGTCCGGGTCGACTTCAGCGGTGATGCCGCCGGCCGCTTCGGCCAGTGCATCGGAGGCCGCCTGGTGGTGAGCCTGGGCGACGGTGGCGAACTCCGCCACGGCCGGGGGCACCTCACCGAGGGCACCGCTGGTGGCGGCGTCGAGCGCCGCCGTGTAGGTCTGGGCGGCGAGGAGCTCGAGCCCAGCACCGAAGGTGGCGATGCCAGCATCGCCGTCGCCGTCGCCGCCGCCCTTGTCACCATCGCCACCTTCGTCGTCGTCGCTGCCGCAGGCGGCGACGACGACGCCGGCGGCGATGGCGCCACCGATGGCGAAGAACTTGCGCCGGCTGGGGGCCGGGGGTGCCACGGGCACCAGGTCGTCTTGGATGTCCATCTGGTCGGTCATCAGAGTGCGCCTTCCTCGGGCGGG
>JBDSUN010000236.1:0-10287 GCA_039927735.1 Acidimicrobiales bacterium
TGGGACTTCGTCTACGGCACCAACATGCAGCACGGGTTCCAGCTCAGCCGCCAGCTGCTCTCCCGTCAGACGGGCACCAAGCAGATCATCATGATCACCGACGGTGAGCCCACCGCCCACTTCGAGACCGGTATGGCGCAGCCGTTCTTCAGCTACCCGCCGGTGCAGGAGACGATCGACGCGACGCTGCGCGAGGTCGCCCGGTGCACGAAAGACCAGATCCGGATCAACACGTTCATGCTCGACGCCACGCCGTACCTGAAGACGTTCGTCGAGAAGCTCACGCAGATGAACCGGGGCCGAGCCTTCTTCACCACGCCCGAGACCCTGGGTGACTACGTCCTCGTCGACTTCATCGAGCAAAAGCGGGCCATGCGGACGAACCGGAATCGTCGCCCCGCCTGAACGCAAGCCCGGATTTGTTGGGGTTCCCCTTGCGTCAGAGCGCAGGACGGGTCAAGATCACACCGTTGTAATTACAGATGTGGTAACCGCCGGGGGGCGGGCGCCACATCCGCCGCCCCGTTGCACCGTCCCACCCCTAGGAGGGCACGTGCAGATCCCCACTCCCATCTCCACCGAACCCGAAGATCGCTCTTGGCAGGACTACGCCAACTGCCTCGGCGTCGACCCGGACCTGTTCTTCCCCGAGCGGGGTGCATCCACGCGCGAGGCCAAGGAGGTCTGCCGTGGCTGCGTCGTGCGGGAGGACTGCCTGGAGTACGCCTTGGTCAACGGCGAGAAGTTCGGCATCTGGGGCGGCATGAGCGAGCGGGAGCGTCGTCGCCTCCGCCGCCAGCGGGCGCTCGCCCGCCGCGCCTCCACCGCCTGAGCCAGTCCGGGCCACGCCGTCAGCCGCGGCGAGCGGCATCTAGGCGCGCTTCGATCGTCTGCTCTTCGCTGATGCCGAGACGGTCCCACTCTGAGGCCTGGGTCTGCAGCAGGACTTCTCGCGGCAGCAGACCGACGAGCTCCGCCCTTGTGATGCTGCCGCCCGCCCCCGGCAGGCGCTCGGCCACCAAGTCGTAGGCCTGAGCCGGACCGAGCACCGTGGGCTCCACCAGGTTCATCGAGACCTGGACGAAGGTGTCGGTGCTGAGCCCGAGGGCCCTCAGCCCAGGACGCCGGATGGTTGACGCGATCGTGCGGGCCTCGGAGAGGTCGATCCCGTCGATCCAGAGGTTGTAGGCCACGAGCACCGGCCGAGCTCCGACGCAGGTGGCTCCTGCGGTGGAGTGGGGCTTGGGCGGCCCCAGGTCGGGCAGGACGTCCGCGAAGGCGCGACGCCGGATCTCGGGAAGGCTCCGCTCGGACCCGTAGAGGAAGACCGGGACCTCCAGCTCCCGCGCCAGCCACTGCGCGAACGAGTCCCGGGCGGCGATCGCTTCGGCCATCGTCGCCGCGGCAAGGGGGACGAACGGGACGACGTCGATCACCCCGAGCCGCGGGTGGACACCGGCGTGGGCTCGGAGGTCGAGGAGCTCCACGGCTGTTTCGGCCACCCGTCGGGGTGCGTCGAGCCCGTGCAGGGTCAGCACCGTGCGGTGGTGGTGGGGGTCGGAGTGGACGTCGAGGAGGTCCGTCCCGGCGGCGTCGGTCAGCGCCGCCAGGTGATCCCGGTCTCGACCCTCGCTGACGTTGACGACGCACTCGAGCATCCGCCGAGCCTGGCACCCCGCCCACCCCACGACGCGACAACGAGGAGACCGGCTGGTACGGTGACCCACGTGAACCTCGGAGCCCCAGAGCTGCTCATCGTGCTCGTCGTGATCCTCGTCCTCTTCGGCGGCTCGAAGCTGCCGAAGCTGGCTCGGTCGCTCGGCCAGGCCCAGAACGAGTTCAAGCAGGGCGTGAAGGAGTCCGACGCCGATGGCGACGACTCCACCACTCCTCCCCCGGTCGTCTAGCTGACGACGCTCCCGGCGCTGCGCTCGGAGCGGCGACGCTTCAGGATGCGGCGGCGCTCACGCTCCGAGCAGCCTCCCCAGACCCCGTGGTCGATGCGGTGGACGAGGGCGTGCTCGAGGCACTCCTCACGGACCGGGCAGTCGGCGCAGATGCGTCGAGCCACCTCGACCCCCGCCCCGTCGCTCGGGAAGAACAACGAGGGCGGGATGTTCGTGCAGAGGCCCCGGGCCATCCAGGCATGCTCTGCGTGTTCCTGATCCATCGAGGACGCCTGCCTTTCGAGCGGCTGTCTTTGTTCTACGGAGCCGACCGCCTCTTGGTTCCCCGAAGTCGCAAGAGATGTCGCGTTCTCAGCAGATCCACAGCCGGGCGAGGCCGCGATCACAGGTGATGGGGCCAGGATGGGTACATGGACCCCATGGGACCCGACCGAACCGACCCCGACCGCGACCCCGGACACGAGCCGACGCAGCCGCTCCCCTCGTGGTCGCCACCCGGCGACCGGACCGAGGACGCACCGTTCCCCGCCCGGCCCCCGGTGCCCTCGGCATGGAGCGGCTCCGACGCCCCACCGCTGCCGCCGCGGGTCACTGACGGACCCGCGCGGCGGACCGGACCCTCGGCCCGCCGAGCTGCGCTGCTCGGTGGCGTGGCCGGTGCGCTGATGGCGGCCGTGGTGTCCACGGGCATCACGGTAGCGCTCGACGACGACACCTCTTCGAGTGTGGACCGACCGGCGGTCACCCCCGTCACCACCAGCGAGGGTGGGCTCGACATCCAGGCCATCCTCAAGAACGTGCAGCCCTCCGTCGTCACCATCCGGACGAGCTCCGAGACCTCCCAGGGGATGTTCGAAGGGGCTGGTTCCGGCATCGTGCTCTCCGCGGAGGGGTTGGTGCTGACCAACGCCCACGTCATCGGCGCCATCGGTGACATCACCGTGGTGCTCTCCGATGGCAGCGAGCACGCGGCCACGCTCGTCGGGAGCTCGCCGGACGACGACCTCGCCGTCATCCAGCTCGAGGGCGTCGAGGGCCTCGTCCCCGCACAGCTCGGTTCCTCTGACGACCTGCAGGTGGGGGACGAGGTGATCGCCATCGGCAACGCCCTCAACCTCGGAGGCGAGCCCACCGTGACCCGGGGCATCGTGTCGGCCAAGGACCGTGACCTCGCCGCTGAGGGCGTCGCCCTCGAGGGCCTGATCCAGACCGATGCGGCCATCAACCCGGGCAACTCCGGCGGGCCGCTGGTGAACGCGGCCGGTCAGGTGGTGGGGGTCAACACGGCCATCGTGGCGGATGCCCAGAACCTGGGCTTCTCCATCGCCATCGACCGGGCCCGGCCCATCATCGACGACCTCGAGGCCGGCGAAGGCGACGTCACCCCGGACCAGGCGTTCCTGGGCGTGTCCAGCACCGAGATCTCCGAGCTCACCGATGAGGCTCGGGAGAACTTCGACCTCGCGGTGGACGAGGGCGCCTTCGTCACCGAGGTCGTGCCCGGCTCCGCCGCCGATGACGCCGGGCTGGAAGTCGGCGACGTCATCATCGAGATCGACGGCGAGGCCGTCGCCGCCGCCTCGGCGGTGAGGGAGGTCATCCTCGACAAGGAACCGGGTGATCAGGTGAGCATCACCATCATCCGGGCCGGTGAGGAGCAGACCCTCGACGTCGAGCTCGGCCGACGGGGCGACCGATCCTGACCTGCCGACCTGGGGCGTCACGCGGGGAAGCCGCTAGCGTGGGTCGCCATGTCTGATGTCGCCGTCGCGCCGCTCGAACCGCCCCGCGCTCACGCCAGGGTCGTCTACCTCGGCCCGGTGGCCCCCCACTGGGAGATCCACTCCGACTTCGGCGAAGGTCGGATCATCGAGGAGTTCAGGGGTCGGGTGCTAGCCCGCCTGGTCCTGCTCCCGCCGCATGACCCGCAGTTCCGCCGCAACCGTGAGCGCGTGATCCGCGACGCCGAGCGGGAGAACATCCTGCTCGACTGGGACCTCGGCCTGCCCGAGGAGTGAGCTGTAGACGGCGCGCGAGCGCCGTCCGTTCACCTCATCGCCAGATCGTCGTCACCTCCACCTCGGTACGATCGGCGGATGAGCACGGCGCCCGATGAGCCCCCGCCCGGCCTGACCGGGGAAGCCGTCGAGGAGCCGCGCTACCTCAACCGCGAGCTCTCCTGGCTCGACTTCAACGAGCGGGTGCTGTCGCTGGTCGCAGACGCCACGGTACCCCTGCTCGAGCGGACCAAGTTCCTGGCCATCTTCAGCCAGAACCTGGACGAGTTCTTCCAGGTGCGGGTGGCGGGTCTCAAGGACCAGGTCGAGGCGGGCATCGGCGCCACCTCGCCAGACGGCCGCACCCCCGGCCAGCAGCTCCTCGAGGTACGTGATCGGGTCGAGGCCCTCGTCGCTCGGCAACAGGACCTCTTCCTGCACGAGGTCGCCCCCGCCCTGGCCGACCGTGGGATCCGGCTGTCGCGCTGGAACGATCTGGATGACGACGACGAGAAGTTCATGGTCGAGACGTTCGAACGGCGCATCTTCCCGGTCCTCACGCCGCTCGCCGTCGACCCTGGCCACCCCTTCCCATACATCTCCAACCTGGCCCTCAACCTGGCTGTGCTGCTGCGGGACCCGGTCACCGGTGAGCGGCGCTTTGCCCGGGTGAAGGTCCCGGACCTCCTGCCCCGCTTCGTGGTGATGCCCGACGGTGAGCGGTTCGTGCCGCTGGAGCAGGTCCTCGCCGCCCACCTCGGCCAGCTGTTCCCGGGGATGGAGGTCGAGTCCACCGACACCTTCCGGGTGAGCCGCAACGCCGACCTCACCCTCGAGGAGGAGGAGGCCGACGACCTGCTGGCGGCGGTGGAGATCGAGCTGCGCCGTCGCCAGTTCGGGCGAGCCGTGCGCCTCGAGATCAGCGATGGCATCACCGACGAGGTGCGCGAGCTGCTCCAGCGGGAGCTGGAGCTCGCCGATGACGACACCTACGCCCTTGAGGGTCCGCTTGACCTGGGTGGGCTGTGGTCGGTGCACGGGCTGGACCGGCCCGAGCTCAAGGATCCCGTCTTCGGACGGGTGTCGCCGGCCCGGCTCGACAACGGGGAGGATGAGCGCCCCGACTTCTTCGCCGTGCTGCGGGAAGGGGACGTGCTCGTCCACCACCCCTACGACTCCTTCCGCACGACGGTGGAGGAGTTCATCCGGCAGGCCTCGGTCGATCCGCACGTCCTCGCCATCAAGATGACGCTGTACCGCACCTCGGGCGACAGCCCCATCGTGCGCTCGCTGATCCGGGCGGCCGAGCGGGGCAAGCAGGTCGCCGTGCTCGTAGAGCTCAAGGCCCGCTTCGACGAGGGGGCCAACATCGAGTGGGCGAAGGCGCTGGAGACGGCCGGGGTCCACGTCGTCTACGGCCTGGTAGGGCTCAAGGTGCACACCAAGACGTCGTTGGTCGTGCGGGACGAGCCCGATGGCATCCGCCGCTACTGCCACATCGGCTCCGGCAACTACAACTCCAAGACGGCCCGCATCTACGAGGACGTCGGCCTGCTGACCTGCGACGCCGACATCGGCGCCGACCTCACCCAGCTCTTCAACTTCCTCACCGGCTACGGGCGTGACGTCCGGTACCAGCGTCTGCTGGTGTCGCCCCACACCACCCGCTCGGGCATCGAGGCCTTGATCGACAACGAGGTGGCGGCGGCCGGTCGTGGCCAGCCGGCATCGATCACCCTCAAGATGAACAGTCTGGTGGACGCCCGGATGATCGACGCCCTCTACGCCGCCTCCCAGGCCGGCGTCGAGGTCGACCTCGTGATCCGGGGGATCTGCTGCCTGATCCCCGGCGTGCCCGGCCTGTCGGACCGCATCCGGGTGCGATCGATCGTGGGCCGCTACCTGGAGCACTCCCGCATCTTCCGGTTCGCCAACGGTGACGGCGAGGGTCGCCCGAGGATGCTCATCGGCTCACCGGACCTCATGCCCCGCAACCTCGATCGTCGCGTCGAGGCGCTGGTGCCCGTCGACGAGCCGGACCTGCAGGCGAGGCTCGACGAGATCCTCGAGGTGAACCTGGCCGACGACACCCTGGCCTGGGAGCTCGACGCTAAGGGTCACTGGAGCCGGCTGAGCGGTGACGGTGGCGTGAACACCCACGACCGTCTCCAGACGATCGCCCGCACGAGGGCTCGCCGCCGCACCTGAACGTTGCCAGGCCGTTCACCTGCCGTTCACCCACTCCATGCCCCCGGGACACCGGGTTTCCTTACGGTTCGCGGCGACGACCTGTCACCTGTAGGACACCTGTTGCTCCCCCAAGGAGGGCACCCCCGTGCTGAAGAAGAAGCCTCTTGCCTGGCTTTCCCTGCTCCTGGCCTTCGGTCTCGTGGCCGCCGCGTGCGGCAGCGATGACGAGCCGGAGACCACCGAGGACACCGAGGCGGACGGCGGCGGCGAAGCCACCTCCGGCGACTGCCCCGAGGTGGAGGGCGACGTGATCGTCTCCGGCTCCTCCACCGTCGAGCCCATCTCCGCCCGCATCGGCGAGCTCCTCGAGGACTGCGGCTCCGGCGTGGCCGCCACCGTGGACGGTCCCGGCACCGGCGACGGCTTCGAGCTGTTCTGCGCCGGCGAGACCGACATCTCCGACGCCTCCCGTCCGATCAAGGCGGACGAGGTCACCTCCTGCGAGGAGGGCGGGGTCGAGTTCATCGAGCTCAAGGTGGCCATCGACGGCATCTCGGTGCTGACCAGCCCGGACAACGAGGACGTCGAGTGCCTCAGCTTCGTCGACCTCTACGCCCTGATCGGCCCGGAGTCCGAGGACTTCAAGGACTGGACCGACGCCCAGGACCTGGCCACGGAGCTGGGTTCGGACACGACCTTCCCCGACGCCTCCCTTGACATCACCGCTCCGGGCGAAGAGTCCGGCACCTACGACTCCTTCACCGAGATCGTGTTCGGTGACCTCAGCGAGGCCCAGCTCGAGGCGGGTGCCATCACCGAGGACCAGGTGGAGACGAGCCGGAAGGACTACTCGTCCCAGGCCGACGACAACGCCATCATCTCCGGCATCGAGGGTTCCTCTTCCAGCCTCGGCTGGGTGGGCTTCGCCTTCGCCGAGGAGGCCGGCGAGGGCGTCAAGGAGCTGGCCATCTCCGAGGAACCGGGCGGCGAGTGCGTGGAGCCGAACGCCGAGACGATCGCCAGCAACGAGTACCCGATCTCCCGGAACCTGTACATCTACGTGAACGCCGGGCTGGTCGAGGAGAACGAGGCCCTGCCCGCCTACGTCGACTACTACCTGTCGGATGCCGGCATCGCCTCGGTGGCAGAGGTGGGCTACGTGGACCTCGCCAGCGAAGACCTCGAGGCCACCCGGGCCGTCTGGGAGGCCCGCGAGACCGGAACCCGCGACGGGGGCGAGTGACCCACTGACGTGATGACGGGGCCAGGCCGTCGGCCTGGCCCCGTCGCCCGTCGTCCTCATCTGCGGTAGGAAGGCATCCGATGGCGATCACCCTCGAGGACCTGCGCGGCGATCGCAGCCGGATCCGCGCCGAGCGCACCGTGCGGGTCGTGCTCACGGCGGCGGCGGGGACGTCGATCCTGATCAGCGC
The DNA here is from genome assembly GCA_039927735.1 of Acidimicrobiales bacterium. Lineage (GTDB taxonomy): Bacteria > Actinomycetota > Acidimicrobiia > Acidimicrobiales > VFJN01 > VFJN01. The sequence continues at coordinate 7,528 of JBDSUN010000236.1, forward strand.
GCTGATCGTCTTCTCCCTCGCCCGGGAGACGTGGACCTTCGTCACCCAGGTGGAGTGGGCGACGGTCCTGTCCTCCGACGGGTGGTTCCCGCGACGCGGGGAGTACAGCATCGCCACGGTGCTGGCCGGCAGCGGCATCGTCACCGTGGTGGCCATGGCCATCGCCCTGCCGGTGGGGCTGGGCTCGGCCATCTACCTCTCCGAGTACGCCCGACCGGGCGTTCGCAAGGTGCTGAAGCCCACCCTGGAGATCCTGGCCGGCATCCCGTCGGTGGTGCTGGGCTTCTTCGCCATCAGCTTCATCTCCCCGGAGATCGTGCAGCGCTTCTTCGGCGCCACCACCCTGTTCAACCTGATGGCGGCTGGGCTCGGCGTCGGGATCCTGTCCATCCCCCTTGTCGCCTCGGTGTCCGAGGATGCCCTGCGGAGCGTGCCCAACGCCCTGCGAGAGGCCAGCTATGGCATGGGTGCCCGCAAGATCACCACCACTGTGCGGGTGGTGCTCCCCGCGGCCGTCTCGGGGTTGGTGGCCGCCTCGATCCTGGCGGTGTCCCGAGCCATCGGGGAGACGATGGTGGTGTTCATCGCCGGAGGTGCGGGCGGTGGCACGCTCTTCAAGCTCGACCCGCTGGAGCCCGGGCTCACCATGACCGCGGCCATGGCGTCCCAGGCCACCGGCACCGATGCGGTGGTGGGTGAGGCCCTCACCTTCCAGAGCCTCTTCTTCGTCGGCTCCGTGCTGTTCCTCATCACCTTCGTGCTCAACGTCATCGCCTCCCGCTTCGTGCGGCGAGTGCGGCAGAGCTACTAGGAGACCGACTGGACATGTCCCTCTCCACCCCCGCCACCATCGGCCCCCGCGCCGCCGAGCGGTCCGTTGCCGATCAGCTCACCAAGGGCGGGGTCGACTGGGCGGGCCGGGTGTTCCAGGCGCTTCTGGTCGCTGCCCTCGGCTTCAGCGTCCTGGTGCTGGCCACCCTGATCCTCGAGGTGATCGGCACCGGCTCGTCGGTGTTCACCGACCGGGCCGGTGACTTCCTGACCGGCAGCTTGCGGACCCGTGCGGACGAGGCCGGCCTCTACCAGGGCTTCGTGGGGTCCTTCTGGATCTGCGTGTTCGTGGTGGCCCTGGCCTTCCCGCTCGGGATCGCGGCGTCCTTGTACTTGGAGGAGTACGCCGCCGACACCGCCTTCAGCCGCTTCGTGAACGTGAACATCCGCAACCTGGCCGGCGTGCCCTCCATCGTCTACGGCATCCTCGGCTTCACCATCTTCACCAAGGCCCTGCGCGACATCACCTCCGTCGGGACAGCCAACGGTCGCACCGTGGTCTCCGCCGGGCTCACCCTCGCCATCCTCGTGCTGCCGATCGTGATCATCACCGCCTCCGAGGCCGTGCGAGCCGTCCCCAACGCTCTCCGAGAGGCCGCCTACGGCGTGGGGGCCACCCGGTCGGAGGTCATCCGCTCCCACGTGCTGCCCTACGCCGCCCCCGGCATCATCACGGGGCTCATCCTCTCCCTGGCCCGCGCCCTCGGGGAGGCCGCCCCGCTCATCCTCGTCGGCGCCACCACGGGGCGGCTGGCCAGCGACCCGTCCATCGTCGACGTCGGCGCCCTCCGCGAACGCTTCACCGCCTTGCCCATCATCGTCACCGAGTGGTCGAAGAACCCGCAGGACGGCTTCGACGAGATCGCCGCCGCCGCCATCATCGTGATGCTCGTCATCGTGGTGATCGCCAACACCGTCGCCATCCTGCTGCGCAACCGCTACGAGAAGAAGAGGGCCTAGCCATGACCGGCGATACCAACCTCACGGAGCCCGAGGTGGACGACACCGTCAACGTCAGCCCCGAAGTCGGTCAGAGGCCTGACGAAAGCGGGCCCACCCCCGAGGTCGTCTTCGAGGTGGCCGGGGTGGACGTCTACTACGCCGCCTTCCGCGCTGTGCGGGATGTCAACGTGACCATCAACAAGCACGAGATCACCGCCTTCATCGGGCCGTCGGGCTGCGGCAAGACGACCATGCTGCGGTGCTTCAACCGGATGAACGACCTCATTGCCATCGCCCGAGTGGAGGGGAAGATCACCTATCACGGGGTCAACCTCTACGACCCGGCCGTGAACCCGGTCGAGGTGCGCCGCCGCATCGGCATGGTGTTCCAGAAGCCGAACCCCTTCCCGAAGTCCATCTACGAGAACGTCGCCTACGGCCCGAAGATCGCCGGCATGAGGGGCAACATGGACGACATCGTCGAGCAGGCCCTGCGAGGTGCAGGGCTCTGGGACGAGGTCAAGTCCCGCTTGAAGGCCTCGGGCATGGGGCTGTCAGGGGGTCAGCAGCAGCGGCTGTGCATCGCCCGGGCCATCGCCGCCGAGCCGGAGGTGCTGCTCATGGACGAGCCGGCCTCGGCGCTCGACCCCATCGCCACGGCCCGCATCGAGGAGCTCCTCGCCGAGCTCAAGGAGCGCTACACGATCATCATCGTCACGCACAACATGCAGCAGGCGATCCGCGTGTCGGACTACACTGCGTTCATGTACCTCGGCGAGCTGGTCGAGCACGGCACGACCAACCAGGTGTTCACGCACCCCGTCGAGCAGCGCACCGAGGACTACGTCACGGGCAAGTTCGGATAGGGGGGGGCGTTGGAGCACACCAGCCGAGACTTCGAGCGCGAGCTCAGGCAACTGCGCGAGCGTCTGCTGGCCATGGGCGGTCGCGCCGAGCAGCAGATCGTGCGCGCGGTCGACGCGTTCG
>JBDSUN010000237.1:0-5538 GCA_039927735.1 Acidimicrobiales bacterium
GGATCGTCGCGATGCGCCTGATCGCCGGTGACGGCTCGATCGTGGAGGCCACCGCCGACGAGAACCCGGAGGTGCTGGCCGCGGCCCGGGTCGGGCTCGGTGCCCTCGGCATCGTGTCCACCATCACCCTGCAGGCGGTCAAGGCCTTCCGGCTCCACGCCATCGAGGAGCCGATCCGGGTCGACGAGGTGCTGGCCGACTTCGACGGCTTCATGTCGAGCGCCGATCACGTCGAGTTCTACTGGGTCCCCCACACCGGTTGGGCGCTCACCAAGCGCAATCGCCGCACCGATGATCCACCCGCGCCGCGCGGGAAGGTCAAGGAGGTCGTCGACGACCTGCTCGTGACCAACGTGGGCTTCGGAACCCTCTGCCGGATCGGCCGCCGGAGGCCTGCCTGGATCCCCCGGTTGGCCAAGATCCTCCCGTCGACTGGCCGGCTCGAGTACACCGATCGAAGCGATCGCGTCTTCACGAGCCCCCGGAAGGTGAAGTTCTACGAGATGGAGTACGCCATCCCGCGCAACGCCATCCCCGAGGCGCTCAACCGGGTGCGGCGGCTCGTCGACGAGGCCGGCATCCAGCTGAGCTTTCCCGTGGAGGTGCGGGTGGTGGCGCCTGACGACATCCCGCTGTCCACCGCCCAGGGTCGAGCCACCGGCTACGTCGCCGTGCACGTGTACCAGGGCACCCCGTACGACGCCTACTTCCAAGGCGTCGAGCGCATCATGGACTCCTACGACGGGCGACCCCACTGGGGGAAGATGCACTTCCAGGGTCACGAGACCCTCGCCGAGCGCTACCCGCGCTGGGACGAGTTCCAGGCGATCCGACGGCGCCTGGACCCAGAGGGCCGGTTCACGAATCAGTACCTCGACCGCGTTCTCGGGCCGATTCTCACGTAGAGCCACCAGTCAGGTGCTCAGAGTGACTATTTGCGCGATGGGCATGGCTGTCGGCTGACCGAATACCACGTTAAGTGGCTAAATCACCACCACGCGCCCTTCGGCCTTCTGACCACTCGAAGTGGTTGTACGAGCACCCTCCGTTATATGCTCTGACCAGGGGAAATGCACCTTGTCAGCGTCGGGGCGTCATCGTATGGTCACTCCCAATGAGTCGCTGATCGCGGCAAATGAGCGTCCCTAGACGTTCGGGTGCTCACGCAACGCGGTCGACCCAAAAACGAGCAGTTCCGCTGCGAACCTACGGAGGAATCAGACATGTCGACGACCGGTGTTGAGTGGGGTGGCCGAGGCGTCGAGTGGGGCGGCCGTGGTCAGAGCTGGCGCGGCCAGAGCTGGCGTGGACAGAGCTGGCGCGGTCAGAGCTGGCGTGGACAGAGCTGGCGCTAGCAGTCGACCCGGGTAGACCGATTGCGGGGTCGTTCCCGCTTCTCTGACGTGGCCCCGACCCCGGTCGAGGCCACGTTCGCGTTTTCGCATGATTGACCGCAGCCCGCGAACCGGGTTCTATTCGCAGGTGCGCACCGGGTACCACGACAGATGACCCGCCGGACGATCTCTCTGTTCCTGCCGCTTGTCGCATTGGCGGTGGGCTTGGCCACCGGGCCCCTCTGGGGTATCGAGGCTCTGGATGGCGCTCCAGTAAAGCTCCCGTTCCTCGCTCTCCTGGTTGGCTTCATCGTTGCCGAGCTGCTTGCAGTCGAAGTCGAGTCACGCAACGAGGCACACTCGATCAACTTTGTCGAGTTCATGTATGTGGCAGCTCTGGTGCTCAGCGCTCCGGTTGCAGTCATCGTCGCCCGCCCCCTTGCCGGCCTGATCACGATGGGCGTTCTGCGAAGGCAGTCCCCCCACAAGGTGCTGGTCAACGTTGGGGTTGGTGGCGCAGAGGCAGCAGCCACGTGTTGGGTGTTCTTCTCGCTGATCGGTGAGCGATCTCCTGCCGAACCTCTCGGCTGGTTGGCGCTCTGGGCAGCGACAGCCACGGGGTATCTGGTGTCGTCGGCCATTGTGACTGTGGCGATCACCGTCTTCAACGGCTACCTCGACCGACGGACGGTGGTCTCAGTGCTTCTCGTCGGGGGTGTCATTGCGGTCGCAAACACGACTCTGGGCATCGTTCTCATCGGCTCGCTCTGGAACTCATCGCCGCTCGGCTGGCTAGTAGTTGCGGTCGTTGGTGTGCTCTTCGCGCTCTATCGGGCCTACACAGCCCTGACCGAGCGCCACAAGCGCCTCGAAACCCTGCACGACTTCACTCGGGGGTTGGCTGCTTCAGAGATCGAGGAACTCGAAGGCGCTGTGGTGCACGGGGCTCGGGAGATCCTTCGCGGAGAGCAGGGAGCGCTCCTGCTGCCGCCGGCGCGCCAGGGGCTGCCTGCCATCCGGGTTCTCTCGCAGGGCGACGATGTGCTGCGCTCGAACATCTCGCCGACCGAGCTGGCCGCTGACCTGGCTGTCCTGCTGCCGCGCGGTGAAGCCCAGCTGTTCGAACCGGGCCAGCCTCTGCCCGGGTGGCTGGCGGAGATCGGCGTGAAGGACGCGGCGATCGTTCCGTTGACCGACGACGGTGTGACGGTGGGGGCGATGGTGGTGGCCAACCGGCTGACCGAGGTGAGCTCGTTCGTCGAGGATGACCTTCGGCTGTTCGAGACGTTGGCCAACCATGCGAGCGTGGCCTTGGCCAACGGTCGGTTGGTGGCGGCGCTGCAGCACGATGCGCAGGAGAAGGCGCATCAGGCCCTGCACGATCCGCTTACCGGACTGCCCAACCGGACGATGCTGACCGAGCGGTTGGGGTCCGCCATGGTCGAGGCCCGGGGGACCGAGCTCGGGGTGGCGCTGCTGTTCCTCGACCTCGGCACCTTCAAGGAGGTCAACGACACGCTGGGCACACCCACCGGCGACCGACTGCTCCTCGAGGTGCGCGAGCGCATCCAGGCCGTCCTCCCCGAGCGGGCCGAGCTGGCCCGCTTCACCGGCGATCAGTTCGCGGTGCTGGTGACCGGTGTGGCCGAGCAGGACCGGATCGTCGAGCTGGCCGAGCTGCTGATGGCCGAGTTCGACTCGCCGTTCACTGCGAACGAGGTGTCGCTGGTGCTCGGCGCCAACGTCGGCATCGCCCACTATCCCGAGCACGCCACCACCGCAGACCTCCTCCTGCAGCGCGCCGATGCCGCCACGTATCGCGCTCGTCAGGAAGGGTCGGGCATCGAGGTCTACGCCGCCGAGACCGACCCGTACGCGCCCCGCCGCCTGGCCCTCGCCGCCGAGCTGCGGGAGGCCTTGGAGCGCGACGAGGTGGACGTCTACGTGCAGCCCAAGGTGTCGCTGCGCGATGGCCAGGTCGTCGGCGCCGAGGCACTGGTCCGCTGGACCCATCCTCGCCTCGGCCCCCTCACCCCGGACAGCTTCATCCCGGCGGCGGAGCACACGGGCGTGATCCGCCAGCTCACCAGCTACGTGGTGCGCAACGCGTTGGCCCAGTGTCGGGTCTGGCGAGATGCCGGGCTGGACCTCGGGATCTCGGTGAACCTGTCGGGTCGGAACCTGTTCGACACGCATCTGGTGGAGGACATCGGTGCCGCCATCGACGAGGCCGGTGTGCCGGCGTCGTCGCTCACCTTCGAGCTGACGGAGTCGACCGTCATGGGCGAGTCGCACCGGTCGATGGCCGTGCTCGAAGGGCTCCAGCACCTCGGCGTGCGCCTCTCGGTGGACGACTTCGGCACCGGCTACTCGTCGCTGACCCACCTTCGGAGCCTGCCGGTGACCGAGCTGAAGATCGACAAGTCCTTCGTCATGACCATGACCGTGAACGATCAGGACGCCGTCATCGTCCGGACGCTGGTCGAGCTCGGTCGCAGCCTCGGCCTCAAGACGGTCGCCGAGGGTGTCGAGAGCCCTGATGCCCAGGCGATGCTGCGGGAGTACGGCTGCGACGAGGGGCAGGGCTACCTGTTCAGCCGTCCGGTGCCCGCCGAGCAGTTCACGGCGTGGTTGGCTCGCCAGCCGGTGCGACGCATCGACCGCGGCGACGAGGTGGTCCTGTTCAACCGGGACCAGCGCCGGGTCGTCGGCGGCGACGAGTCACGCTGAGCGCTCAGACCAGGGGCCAGGGGTAGCGGCGTCCGCTCTCGTCGATCGGGAAGCAGCCGGCCCGCACCAGCGCGTCAGCGCGAGCGCGCACGGCGTCTCGCTCGAACGGGTCGAGCAGCGCGGCGAGCGGGTCGGGCAGATCGGTGTTGGCCAGCGCCTCGACTGCGGCCAGCAGCGGCGTGGGGATCGGCTCGCCGCCGAACTCCCAGATGACGGTGCGGAGCTTGAACTCCCGGTGGAACATGAGCCCGTGGTCGATGCCCTGGATGCGGCCGTCGAGGCCGAGAAGGCAGTGCCCGCTCTTCCGGTCGGTGTTGTTCCCGACGAGGTCGAACGCGCACATCGCCCGCAGCTGGTCGTGGTGGACTTCGTCCTCGTAGAGGGTGAAGTAGTGCTGCTCGAAGTCGGCCTCGACGAAGCGTTGCATCGAGCCCATGCCCATCGGCCCGTCCCGAAGGATCGTGAGCGGCACGAGGTCCCACCCGAGGGCCTGCGACAGCTCGTAGGCAGCCACCTCGCGATGATCGAGTCCGGAGGGGAAGTCCCACAGCGGCCGTTCGCCGCGTCGCGGCTTGTAGATGGTCCGCATGGTGTCCGCCCCGCAGGTGACCTCGCACAGGAAGGTGGCGTTCGAGCTCCAGGGCATGCGCCCCAGCACCTCCACCTCCCCGTGGTGCAGCAGGTGGCTGACGCCCGCCTCGTCCATCAGTTCATGCGGGGGCAGGCGTGGCCCTCGGCGTCGAGGGGCAGGCCGCAGAACCGACAGGGCGGGCGACCAGCCGACACCAGGTTGCGGGAGTGCCGGACGAAGGCGGAGACCTGGGCGCGGTTGAGTCGCACCTTCACGGACGAACCCTCTTCGGCGTCCTCTTCGACGAGCTCCTCGAGCACCACGACGATGCGGTCGCTGGGCTCGTCGTAGGCCACACCGATCGGCCCGACCGTCCACAGCTCGTGCACCGGCTCGGCCAGGTGCAGGTCGCTCGTTGCCACTCCGTAGGGCGCCGGGTCCAGGTCGTCGAGGAGCCCGTCCAGGTAGTCGGCCAGGGCCGCCACCTGCTGCTTCTCGCAGCGCACCGTGACGATGAGGTCACCATCCCGGGCCTGGAGGTAGAAGACGCGCTGGCCGGCGGGCCCGACCGTGCCTGTGGTGAAGGCGTCGGGAGACGGGAGGTCGAAGGAGCTCATGACGGGACGAGGGCCGCGAGGTCGCCGGTGGAGTTGACCGCCAGGACCACCGGCCCGTCGACGCCGTACAGGATCGCCGAGACCGAGCACGGCGAGATGACGATCCGCTGAAACAGGTCGAGGTGGGTGCCCATGGCGTGGGCCACGGCGGCCTTGATCGGGTCGGCGTGGGACACGGCCACCACGGTCTCGCCCGGGTGGGCGAGGCGCAGCTTGTCGATGGCGCCGCAGATGCGGGTCTGCATCTCGGGGAACGACTCGCCGCCGGGGAACCGGAAGCCGCTGG
>JBDSUN010000238.1:0-7492 GCA_039927735.1 Acidimicrobiales bacterium
GCACCTCATCAGCGGCCACCCAGCGGGCCTCGTCCACCTCGTCGTTGACCTGGAAGCTGCCGGCGACGGGGACCATGGCCCAGTAGCGGACCCGCTTGGAGCGGCCCTTGCGGTCCTTGTAGCGAACCGATTGGAGCTCCTGGGCCGCCTCGCAGCGCATGCCCGTCTCCTCCTCGACCTCCCGCAGGGCCGCGTGGAGGTGCGTCTCGCCCGCGTCGAGCTTGCCCTTGGGCAGCGACCAGTCGTCGTAGCGGGGCCGGTGGACGAGGAGCACCTCGAGGCGGCCGTCCGGATCGCGGCGCCACACCACGCCACCGGCAGCCTCGATCATCCACCCAGGCTACGGGGCGGGTCGGCCGTCCCTCGCCAGCGCGGCGTTGGACCAGCCGGGACGACCGGTGAGCTCGGTGCCGAACCACCCCGGCGCCTCGAAGGTGTCCGCGCCCGCACGATCGGAGAACTCCACCTCCACCGTGCAGAGCCCGTCGAGATCGCCGTCGTAGAGGTCGACCTCGGCCACCCGGTCGGCCCCGAGATCGATCCGGTGACGCTGCTTCTCGACGCGACGTCCTGCGGTGTGCGGCCACAGCTCGGTGGCCTCGTCTGCGCCCAGAGGCAGGTCCACCTCGGTACGGCTCAGCCCCGCGCCAGCCTTCACGGTCAGGCGGGCTCCCGGCTCGGTCAACCGCACCCGCACCTCCACCGAGCCATCGACGGCCAGATACCCTTGCCGGAGCCCATCGCCAGGTCCCAGCCTCTCGGGAGACGGCACTTCCGCCACCAGGAACTTCCGCTCGATCTCCTCAGCCATCACCCCATCCTCGCCGACTCAGTCCCCTCCCATGGCCCCCACGTTCTCCCATCCCGACCGGCCGAGCTCGGTCGTCGTCGACACGCTGGTGCGCAAGGGGTTCGAGGTGAGCGCCTCGCAGCGCACCACGATCACCGTGCTCGACACCTTCGATGGCCGACTCCACCAGGCCGGCCTGCGCCTCACCCTCCGTCGATCAGGCCCCATCGAGCTCGTGCTCGTCACGATGGGGGCGGCCCAGGAGGCTCGGCTGTCCTGGTCGAAGGTGCCCTCGTGGCCGAGTGACCTGCCGGCTGGGCCGTTCCGCTCCCGTCTCGCCTCGGTGACGAAGGAGCGGGCGCTGCTACCGCTGCTCACGATCAGCGCCGACGTGCGCACGCTTCGCCATCTCGACCATCGCGGCAAGGTCGTCGTCGCCGCCGAGCTGCTCGACCACGTCGGGATCGAGGATGCGGACGAAGCGCAGGCCGCGGAGCTGCCGACCTGGCTGGTCGAGGTCCTCCCGGTCCTCGGCCATGCGGATGCGGCCGAGGCCGCCGTCACCCGCCTGGGGGCGGCGGGGCTCCGGGCCCAGCCCGACGACCTCGTGGCGTTGGCCGCCCGATCGGTCGGGGTGCCGCTGCACGGCCGGGACAGCTCGCCCACCGTGCCCCTCGAGGCCAGCGACGGCGCCCTCGATGCCTTCCGCCGGGTGCTGGCGAACCTGGCCGACACCATCGACATGAACCTCGAGGGCACCATCGCCGACACCGACCCGGAGTTCCTGCACGAGCTGCGGGTGGCGGTGCGACGCACCCGCTCGGTGCTCGCCCACGGCAAGTCCGTGCTCACGACGGACATCCGAGACCGCTACCGCGACGCCTTTGGTGAGCTCGGGCAGGTGACCGGCCCGCCCCGTGACCTCGACGTCCAAGTGATGGGCTGGGCCGCCTACGTGTCGCCCCTCGACTCCGCTGACGCCGCCAGCCTCGAGACGGTCCGGGTCGAGCTCGACGCCCGCCGGAGCGCCGCACACCAACAGCTGTCCAACGTGCTCCGTCGAGCCACCACCCGGGACCTGCTCGATGAGTGGCGGGCGTGGTTGTCCGATCCCGACGTCGGCACCGGTGAGCACGAGCCCATCGGTGCGGTGGTCGCCAGGCGGATCGCCAAGGCCCAGGACAAGGTGATCCGCGACGGCCGGGCGATCGCGCCGACGTCGCCGGCCGAGATGCTGCACGACCTGCGCAAGGACGCCAAGAAGCTGCGGTACCTCTTCGAGTGCTTCGGGAGCCTGTTCCCGGCCAAGATCCGCAAGGCCTTCGTCACCCAGCTCAAAGCTCTCCAGGACAACCTGGGCGACCACCAGGACGCCGAGGTACAGCTGGCCGAGCTGCGTGACCTGGCCCGCGAGATGCACCAGCGGGGGAGCGTCGACGCGGACGTCCTGCTGGCCATGGGGCGGTTGAGCGATCACCTCGACCGTCGCCGTCAGCACGAGCGCGACGACTTCGCCCAGCGGTTCGTGGCCTACGACACGAAGGCCAACGGGCGCGTGCTCCGCCAGCTGCTGCACGAGGTGGCCGACGCATGAAGGTGGTCGCCACCTACAGCATCAAAGGTGGGGTCGGGAAGACGAGCACGGCGGTCAACCTCGCCTTCGAGGCCGCCCGAACCGGGTCCCGCGTGCTGGTGTGGGACCTCGACCCCCAGGGTGCCGCCACCTACCTGTTTCGGGTGCGCCCGAAGGTGCGCGGCGGCAGCAAGCGGCTCGTCGGTTCGGGTGGTGAGCTGGCCGGTCACATCCGCGGCGCCGGGCTCTCCTCCGTCCACGTCGTGCCGGCCGACTTCTCGTTGCGCCACCTCGATCTCCACCTCGACGGCACCAAGCGACCGATGGCCCGGCTCGCCGGGCTCCTCGACCCGCTCCGGGAGGACTACGACCTGGCCCTGCTCGACTGCCCGCCCAGCATCTCGCTCGCCAGTGAGAGCGTGTTCGGTGCCGCCGACGCCCTGCTCGTGCCGGTGGTCCCGGCCACCCTCGCCAGCCGCACGCTGGGCCAGCTCGAGCGGTTCCTCGACGGCGATGCCGACGCCCCGACGGTGCTCCCCTTCCTGTCGATGGTCGACCGTCGTCGCAAGCTCCACCGGCAGCTGGTCGACGATCTCACCGCCGAGTGGCCCAGGCTGCTGCCGACGGCCGTGCCGGCCGCCGCCGTCATCGAGCGGATGGGTGTCGAGCGAGCTCCGGTGGGGGCCTTTGCGCGGTCCTCCGTGGCGGCTCGGGTGTACCGGGACCTCTGGGCCGAGGTCGCCGCCGTCCTCTGGCCAGAAGACTGATCTAGAGGTCGATGCGGGCGAGCCAGAGGCCCGGTGCGTCGATCTCCGGTGGCGTGGGGAGCATGTCGGAGCCGACCCAGAGGCGGCGGAGCCCGTCCTCACCAGCCCGCTCGACCACCCCGTCGACGAAGGCGGCACCTCGGTCGTAGGTGCCTTGCGACAGCTCGAGGCCGAACAGCCGTTCGACGAAGCGGTCGGCCTCGGCCGCCTCCACCCGGCGACGCCGCAGGGCCTCGGTGAGCATCGCGTAGCTCGGGATGAGCTCGGCGCCCACGGTGTCCAGCACGTGGTCGACCACTCCCACCACCATGGCGACGAGGGCGCTCAGCTGGGGACGCAGCGCGTCCTGCTCGGGTGACGTGATGGCCCCGAGGATGACCTCGGGTGAGCCCATCACCTCCTGCAAGTCGGCCAGCGCCGAGGGGTCCGACAGGTCGATCTGCCCGATGCGGTCCTCGAGGGCGGCCGGGTCGTTGCGGAAGCTCGATACGTAGCGGGTCAGGAGGTCGTCCATCCGAGCCCGCACGTGGGGGACGCCCAGCACGGCGTGGTGGGCGACCTCGTGGATGCAGATCCAGAGGCGCAGGTCGTCGGTGGCCAGGCTCCACTCGTCCGCGAAGGCATCGAGGTTCGGGAGGGCGAGGAGGAGCTCGTCGGCTCCCTGACCCGTGAGCGACCGGGGGATGGGCAGGTCGTACTGGCCGAAGGTGCGGGTGGCCATGTGCCCGACCATCGAGCCGGCCGTCATGGCCAGCACCATCGGCTGGAACATCTGGAGCATGCCGGCGAACATGCCCGCCATCGGGTCGCCCGTCTCGGCGACATCCTCCTCCGGCGCCTCGGCCGGGCCGAGGGCCCCGGCCAGGCGCTCGACGAGCGGTCGGTAGGCGTCCAGGGTCTCCATCACCCAGCTCGTGCGGTTGACGGGGCGGACGGAGACCGATCGTCCACCCGCCGAGGTGGACAGCCCGGTGGCATCGGCCACCCGGAGGTCGGCGACCCGCGCCAGCTGTTCGATGCTGATCCGCTCGACCGGATCGACGTTGGCCTCGGTCACCCCGCCGGTGGCCACGCTGATCCCGAGCTGACGGGCGCTGTCCCACGCGCCGCCGCCCTGCTGGCCCAGCATGCGGGCGATGTCGCCGAAGAAGGGCATGCCCTCGAACGGGTCGCCGAGTGGACCTTGGTCGCTCATTGGTGCAGCGTAGAGCGATGGCATCCGTTACGGACCTTGAGGCGCACGTGGTCGTCGTCACCGGCGCCAGCTCAGCGCTCGGTCGCCGGGTGTGCGCGCTGGCCGCCGCCGATCCGGCCGTCACCCGGGTCGTCGCCATCGATCGTCGCCCCACCGGCCCGGTGCCCGAAGGGGCCGAGGTTCACCAGGTCGACCTCGCCACCGCCGACCTCAAGCCCCTGTTCGAGGGTGCGTCCGTGCTGGTCCACCTCGCCCAGGCGACTGGTCCCGAACCGCACGTCGAGGCGGCGGGTCCGGGCGATGGCGAGCTGGCCCATCGGGTGCTCGACGCAGCCTCGGCCGTCGGGATCTCGCACGTGGTGCTGAGGTCGAGCGCAGTCGTCTACGGCGCCTGGGCCAACAACGCCGTGCCCCTCACCGAGGACGCCGCCCTGCGCCCCAACCCTGGCGTCGCCCTCGCCTCGGAGAAGGCGGAGCTCGAGCGGGCCGGCGCCGAGTGGCGTGATGCCCATCCCGGCGCCACGGTCGCCATCCTCCGCCCCACCGTCACCGTCACCGCCGACGGGAACGGCTGGCTGGCCGAGGCCCTGGCCCGCTCGTCACCCCTCCCGGTGACCGACGAGGAGCCGCCGGCGCAGTTCGTGGACGTCGCCGATCTCGCCGCCGCCGTCGACCTGGCCCGCCGGGCTCGCCTGGACGGCCCCCGGAACGTGTCGCCCGACGGATGGATGGACGGTGAGACGGTGCGAGCTCTCGCCGGTGGTGCACCTCGCCTGCGCCTGCCGGAGCGCCTGGCCGTCCGCCTGGCCGGGCTGCGGTGGCGTTGGGGCCTCGCCCCCATCCCTCCGGCGCTGCTGCCGTTCACCGTGCACCCGTGGGTGGTGGCCAACGATCGCCTCCGGGCCGACGGGTGGGAACCGCAGTCGTCCAACGAGGAGGCCTACGTCGGTGCCCATCGGGCCGGGCCCTGGGCGACCCTCAGCCCGACCCGCCGCCAGGAGCTCACCCTCGGTGCGGCGGCTGTGGTCCTCATCGGCGTCGCCACCGGCGCCACGGCGCTGATCCGCCGCCGCCGCTGAAGGTCCGACCGGTCCGCCGCCCTCGGAGGCACGCGGCGGCGGTCATCGCGGGAGCTCGTCGACGGTGACGAGGGCTTCGTGGGGCTGGCCGTCACGCCAGTAGCCGACCATCACCCGGTCGCCGGGCACGTGGTCACGCATGGCGACGACCAGCCCCGAGCTCGACAGCACCTCGTGGTCGCCAAGGCTGGTGATGACGTCATCGGAGGCGAGCCCGCTGCGAGCCGCCGGGCTGCCATCGGCCACGTCGCGGACCACCGTGCCGCCCGGTACCGCCATGTGCTCGGCTGTCTCCTCGCTGAGGTCGGCCCCTTCGATCCCGAGCCACGCATGGGTGACCCGACCCGATGAGACGAGCTCCTCGGCCGTGCGGCGCACGAGGTCGATCGGCGTGGCAAAGCCGGAGGAGGCGTCCGGACCGCCCGACTTCGTCGTGATGCCGACGACCGCGCCCATCGCGTCGACGAGCGGCCCGCCCGGCCACCCTGGCTGGATGGGCGCATCGGTCTGGATGAGTCCGTGGAGCGACCGGCCGTCGACGTCCAGGCGACGCTGCAGGGCGCTCACCACACCGGTGTGCATGGTCGGGTCGCCGACGCGAGCCGGTGACCCGATGGCGATCGTCGGCGCTCCGACAGCCAGCCCGGCAGAGGAGCCGAGCACGGCGACGGTCAGATCGTCCGCTTCGATCGACAGGACGGCAACGTCGGTGGGCAAGTCGACCCCGAGCACGGTGCCCGGAAGGCGCCGCCCGTCGTGCAGCACGACGGTGAGGTCGGTGGCGGCGACGATCGCGTGTGCGCTGGTGAGGAGCAAGCCGTCGTCCCGCCACACCACGGCGGTGGCCCGGGCCGGCCCGGCATCGGTCCGGACCAGGACCTGGGCGACCGACGGTGAGGTGTGCTCGACGACGGAGGCGACCCCCCGCTCATCGCCCACGAGCGGGGACGACACCACCGGCGTGAGCGCGACCTTCTCCACCACCCGTTGACCCTCCTCCGCCGTGAGGACCCCTGCGACGACCAGGGCCCCACCGCACAGGGCCGCGCCGACCAGGCTGGCGACGGCGGCGACGGGCCAGGTCGAGGCACGCGCGCTGGAGCGGGACGAGGTGGCGGGCGCCCAGGACGACAGCTCCGACGGGTGCCGCCACAGTCGATCATCGGGGTGGAGGGGGCCACCACCGGCGCCGACGTCATCATCGGCGTCGTCGTCCAGTGACATGGGTGCAGACGGTAGTGGCGGCCCCTGTCACGACGACCGCGGGCACCTAAGGTGACCCTGATGGATTGCGCCGCTGCTGCTGCGCCCGACTCGGGCGACGACTGGTGCGCGCTCCTGGGAGAGGCGCTCCCGGTGGCCGAGGCGTCGAGCTGGGTGGTGCGATCGGACTGTGGCGCCACGGTGACCTTCACCGGCACCGCCCGTGACCATGCTCCCGGCCGGCCCGAGGTGCACCACCTCGAGTACGAGGCCTACGAAGGGCCGGCGGTCAGCCGCCTCCGGGCGTTGACCGGGGCGCTGCGCGCCCGTTGGCCCACCCTCGGGCGGGTGGCCCTGCTGCATCGCACCGGCATCGTCGGCCTCGGCGAGGCGGCCGTCGTGGTGGCCGTGTCGTCCCCCCACCGCGCCGACGCGTTCGAGGCAGCCCGCTTCGCCATCGACGAGCTGAAGGCCACCGTGCCCATCTGGAAGCGCGAGGCCTGGGCGGGCGGCGAGAGCTGGGGGCTCGAGGCCCAGCACCTCTCTGAGGCGAGTGGCCGACCATGAGCGCCCTCGTCTTCCTTCTGATCGTCGTGGTGGTGTGTGCCGTCGGCGGCCTGGTGCTCTGGATCCAGCACCGCCAGCCGAACACGCTCGAGTCGGGTCTCGATGCCTTCAAGCGCGAGATGGACGCCCTCGCCCCGCCGGCGGACGACCCGTCGCCCAAGGTGCGGCGGGCCAAGCGGCCGACCCGGACGACCGGCCCCTTCAAGCCGGGCGACGAGGGCCGCTGACCCTTGGCCAGGGACCTCGCCATCGACCTCGGCACTGCCAACACCCTCGTGTACGAGCGCGGGCGCGGCATCGTGCTCAACGAGCCCACCG
>JBDSUN010000239.1:0-2637 GCA_039927735.1 Acidimicrobiales bacterium
CACCTCAGCCATCGTCACACCTCTTGCTGCGGCAGCGCGATCGATCCTGGCGCGCTGCTCCTCAGTCAGATACACCTGTGTACGAGTCGCCGACATACAGCAACCATATACAGCGTGCCAATCGACGACAACCGCTCGGCGACAGGTACTAAACGAGATGCACCGTCCCGCAACGCGAGGTCGATGTCGACACGCGACATGCCCTCAAGGTGCCGGTATGGGTCCCTCATCTGCCAGAGTGACGCAGTCGGCGGGCTCAGCGGGCAGGATGTGCCGGTGCGGGTTCGGGTCGTCGTCGCAGGAGCGTTCCTGGTGGGGGCTTGCACGTCTAGCGACTCACCGCAGGATGCCCTCGATGGGTCGTCCCCGGCAGCGGTGGAGGAGTCGTCCACGACCGTTGCGACGAATCCGGTGACGCCCACCCCGCTCCAGAACCGCATCGTGGACATCCGGGTCCACGAGACAAGCGTCGAGGTCGAGTTCTCGCACAACGTGCCGGAGCACCTGCTCGCTGAGGGCGATGTTCCGGCTACGGGCGAATGCTCCGCTACGCCCATGCCAGGCATTCAGGAGTTCGTCAACGTCGTGATGAACGTCGACACGGAGGACACGCCGAACGGCCTGCCGTCCGATCTCGTGACCGTCGCAGAGGGCACTGGTGTCGTCGAGCGAGTTGCCCTGACATGTGCCTTCGAGGCACAGGTGCACATGGCGATTGGTCTCACCGCTGCGGCGAGCCTCCAGGGCTACCGATCCGTTGCCGAGGATGGTCCGCCACGGTTGGTGGTCCACATCGCCGCCGCCGCAAAGGACTGAGTAGGACGGGCATAGCTGCGGGGTGACGCGCGCGGGCGCGGCGGGCGCTCTTGCCAGCGGCACTTCACGCCCGTCCGAGAATCGGCGAGGCATCGCTCGTGGGGCTGGGACTCCTCGTGGGTCCCGCCATCTACATCTCGATCGCCGTAGCCCAGTAGCGCTGTCCTTCCCACCGACGTGGTCGCGCGCAACCGCCGGGTCGCCGAGGGTGCGCTCCGTCTGTGGACACCGGTGCTCACCCACGGCGACCTCCAGGTCGTCGGTTCATGACTGCCGGAGGCGGTCAGCTCAATGGCGGGTCGGTGCAGCCGGAGGAACCGCCGCCGGGGCCGGCGGGTTGGGTGCGGGGGTAGGGCTCCACGAAGCCGTTGCCGGGGTCTGGCGTGGTGATGTAGCGGACGATGGCCCGGGTGAGGGCCTCGGCCTCCACGGCTTGGAACGCCGGGTCGACGAGGAGGGCCTCCTCCGGCGGGTTGCTGATGAAGGCGGCCTCTGACAGCACCGCGGGCACACCGGCGGTGCGACTGAGGATGCCGTAGTAGTCGCCGCCGTCGCTGCGCAGGCGGTACTTGGCGCCGGCGTCGAGGTCGGCCGCCCAGTCGATGTCGTAGGCGGAGAAGGCGCCCACCACCTCCTCGTAGATCAGGCCCGACGCCCGCTTCGACTCCGGCGAGGCGATCTGGAAGTACATCTCGGCTCCCGGCGTCTGACGCACCTCGTCGGGCTCGGCGTTGTGATGGACGGAGACGAACAGCTGCGGCTGGAGGTTGGTGGCGATGGCCCCCCGACTGGCCAGCGTGATCCGGTAGTCGGCGGTGCGGGTGAGCACCACCGTGGCGCCGAGCGCTTCGAGCCGTCGCTGCGTCTCTTGGGCGATGGCCAGGTTCACCGCCTTCTCGGTGGCACCGGCCGGACCCACCGCCCCTGGCTCGTCGCCTCCGTGGCCCGGATCGAGCACCACGTTCGCTCCCATGACCGGCGTGCCCGCCACGGTGACCTCGTAGCCACACGGCGACCGGGCCACGAACGTCCCATCGGCATTCGGCCGTACGACGGCCAGCACCACCCCCGTCGGCGTCACGACCGCACGGGGCCCACCCACGAGAGCAGGCCAGGCGATCGGAGGAACGGTCGTCGTGGTGGTCGGCGCCACCGTGGTGGTGGTGATGGTCGGTGCCACCGTGGTGGTCGTCGACGCAGCGGTCGTCGACGAACTGGAGGTGGACGTCGACGACGTAGCTGCCGCCGCAGTCGTCGGCGGGTCGTCCCGGCGAGCCAGGACAAGACCGACCCCCGCCACGAGCACGACCAGTGCGACGACGAGGAGCAGTCGGAACCGTGCGGCCATCCCGGTCACGATCCCACGTGGCGCGACCGACCCGGCGTCAGCCACTGGGGGGTGTGGGGGGTCTCCCCCCACGGGTGCACCGCAGGGCGGCTTGCCGCCCGAGGCTGCTGAGCGCGGCCGCAGGCCGCACCGAAGAGCTCAGCTCTGACGCAGTCCAGTCAGAGCTGCGACACCACGTCGACCATGAGGGTGCCGGCCTCGGTGGGGTTCTGGCCGATGCGGACGCCGGCGGCCTCGAGGGCCTCCTGCTTGGCGGCGGCGGTGCCCTTACCGCCCGAGACGATGGCCCCGGCGTGTCCCATCTTCTTGCCGGGAGGGGCGGTGACACCGGCGATGTAGGAGACCACGGGCTTGGTCATCGACTCCGCGATGAAGGCGGCGGCCTCCTCCTCGGCGGAGCCACCGATCTCGCCGATCATCATGACGGCCAGGGTCTCGGGGTCGGCTTCGAACGCGCGCAGGCAGTCGATGAA
>JBDSUN010000240.1:0-2905 GCA_039927735.1 Acidimicrobiales bacterium
GCAGATGGCCCCCGCCGCCCAGGGCGGTTCCCACGTCAGCGGCCAAGGACCGGATGTAGGTGCCCGATGAGCAAGAGACCTCGATGGCGAAGCAGCCCCGCGCGCTCCCCTCGTCCACGCCGAAGGAGTGCACCGTCACGGGACGGGCGGTCCGCTCGATCTCGATGCCCTCCCGGGCCAGCTCGTGCAGCCTCCGACCGTCGACCTGGATCGCCGACACCATCGGGGGCACCTGGAGGATGGCGCCGGTCAGCGCCAGCGCCGCCTCGCGGACCGCCGAGAGGGTGACGTCCTCCATCGCCCAGGTACCAGTGACCTCACCGGTCGCGTCGAGGGTCGAGGTGGCGGTCCCCAGCACGATCACCCCGGTGTAGGTCTTGGCCGGCAGCCCCAGGTAGCGCAGCAACCGGGTGACCCTGCCGACGCCCAGGAGCAGCACGCCCGTCGCGTCGGGATCGAGGGTGCCGGAGTGACCGACCTTGCGGGTGCCGAGCGCACCGCGCGCCTTGGCCACCACGTCGTGGCTGGTCCATCCCGCCGCCTTGTCGACGATGGCGAGCCCGTCCGGTCCCGCCGGGCCACCTCGCGCCATCAGTCCTCGTCGTGGATGTTGCGCAGGACCTCTTCGAGGCGCGCCGCACCCCGCCCGACCGCATCCGGCTCGAAGATGAGCTCGGGGGTGCGCTTGACGCGCGCCTGGCGACCGATGGCTCCTTGCAGGCGGTGCCGCAGCTCACCGAGGACCTCGAGCACGCGCTCGTCGTCGTCCTCGCCTCCCAGGCTGTCGTAGTAGACGACGGCACGATGGAGGTCGCCGTCCACGTCGACCGACATGATCGTCACCAGCTCGAGGCGCTCGTCGTCGATCCGCTCGAGCTCCTCAGCCAGGATCTCCTGGAAGAGGCGGTTGAGCCGCGCCGTGCGCGGATAGTCGCGCGAGCCGTTGTGGGTGCGGGTGCGCCTGGCCATGTGCTGCCCCTTCTCGTCAGGTGCGGGCGATCTCGCGCTCCTCGAACGTCTCGATGATGTCGCCACCCTTGAGGTCCTGGAAGTCGGTGAGACCGATGCCGCACTCGAACCCGGTCTGCACCTCTCGCACGTCTTCCTTGAAGCGACGCAGCGAGCTGACGGCGCCCTTCCAGATGATGGTGCCCTCCCTGAGGAAGCGAACCTTCGAGCCACGGGTGATGGTGCCGTTGCGGACCATGCAACCGGCGATCTTGCCCACCCGCGGCACGGAGAAGATCTCCCGCACCTCGGCCTCGCCGGTGACCACCTCTTCGAACTCGGGAGCGAGCATGCCCACCATGGCGCTCTCGATGTCCTCGAGGACCTGGTAGATGATCTCGTAGTTCCGGACCTCGACCTCTTCGACCTGCGCCAGCTCACGGGCCTTGCGGTCCGGGCGGACGTTGAAGCCGATGATCGTGGCCCCGGAGGTGGCGGCCAGCTGCACGTCCTGCTGGGTGATGCCACCGACGGCCCGGTGCACGAAGGCCAGCTTGACCTCGTCGCGCTCGAGCTTCTTGAGGCTCTCGGTCAGGGCTTCGAGGGAGCCGGTGGTGTCGGACTTGAGCAGGATGTTCAACGTGGCGACATCGCCTCGCTGGATCTGCTCGAAGATGTCCTCCAGCCGGGCACCACCGGAGATGCCGGCGGCCTCCCGGCCGAGGTTCGCCACCCGGTGCCAGTGCTCGCGCTTCTCGGCGACCGACCGGGCCATCTTCTCGTCGAGGGCGACCACGAACCCGTCGCCGGCGTCGGCGACGTCGTTGAGGCCGAGGACCTGGACCGGCATGGAGGGCCCGGCTTCCTTGACCTGCTCGCCGAGGTGGTTGATGAGGGCCCGGACGCGTCCCCAGGCCGGACCGGCCACGAGGGGCTCGCCCACCTTGAGGGTGCCGCGCTGCACGAGCAGGTTGGCCACGGGACCGCGCCCGATGTCGAGGTGTGACTCCAGCACCACTCCGGCGGCCCGCCCCTCGGGGTTCGCCTTCAGGTCCTCCACGTCGGCCACGAGGAGCAGCGTCTCGAGGAGGTCGTCCACGCCGTCGCCGTTGAGGGCCGACACCGGGATCATCTCCACGTCGCCGCCCCAGTCCTGCGGGATGAGACCGTTCTCGGAGAGCTGCTGCTTCACGCGGTCGGGCTGGGCCGACTCGCGGTCGATCTTGTTGATGGCGACGACGATGGGGGCACCAGACGCCTTGGCGTGGTTGAGCGCCTCGACCGTCTGGGGCATCACGCCGTCGTCGGCCGCCACGACCAGCACGACGATGTCGGTGGCCTCGGCCCCTCGAGCGCGCATGGCGGTGAACGCCTCGTGCCCCGGAGTGTCGATGAAGGTGATGAGTCGGCCGTTTTTGACGGCCTGGTAGGCGCCGATGGCCTGCGTGATGCCACCGGCCTCGCCGGCCACCACGTTGGCGTCACGGATCTTGTCGAGCAGCTTGGTCTTGCCGTGGTCGACGTGACCCATGATCGTGATGATCGGGGGACGGACGACGGCGGCATCGTCATCGTCATCGAGCAGGTCTTCCATGCCCAGGACCTCTTGGAGGGCGACCTCCTGCTCCTCGCCCGGGTTGACCAGGCGGATGGAGGCGCCGATGTCCTCGGCGAACAGCTCGATCTGCTCATCGCTGAGGGACTGCGTGGCCGTGACCATCTCCCCCATCTGCATGAGGAAGCGCACGACGTCGGCGGCGGTTCGATTGAGCTTCGGCCCGAGCTCCTGCGGGGTGGAGGAGCGCTCCAGAACGAGCTCACCCTCGGGGACGGGGGCGTCCGAGGGCGTGTAGGTGGGGAGGTCCATCGGCTGGAGCTCCTCACGGCTGCGACGGCGGCGTCCGCCACGCCGACGAGGCGGACGCTGCTGCGGACGGCCGCCGCCGGGGCGACCGCC
>JBDSUN010000241.1:0-4827 GCA_039927735.1 Acidimicrobiales bacterium
AGAGGTTGAAGGCGATGATGTCGAACTCGTCAGCCGAGCGGTGGGTGTCCACCGAGAACAGGGGGATGTCCTCCCGGCGGAGGACCTCCTCGAGATCACCCCACGGGGCGTACGATCGCTCGGCCAGGGCGTCATGGCGCTCGTTGAGGATCTCGTAGAGGATCTGCAGGCCCTGGTTGGGGAGGCCGATCTCGTAGGTGTCCGGGTACACGAGGAGCCACCCGACCCGTTCGGGGCTGGGCGGTGGGACCTCGGCGCCGAGCTCGCAGCCGATGTAGCGCGCTGGCTTCTGGACCGAGGCGAGGTGCGGCTCCAGACGAGCCCAGACATCGACCATGGTGCGGGCCAGGGTAACGGACACCCCCTGTTCACCCGGCATCGCCCCTGGTAAGAGCTTCAGACGTCCTCGAGGGCCGCTCGGAGCGCCCGGCGTCCGAAGGCCGCGACCCGATCGTCACCGTTGGCCACGGCCACGCCGAGGGCGAGCGCCCATCCCCTGGCCCGGCTCCAGGTGTCGTCGTCGACCAGTCCGTGCATGCCGGCGGCGGCGCGGAACACGGCCCGTTCAGCAGTCGGCAGGAAGGTCCACCCGCCGGCCAGGTCGCTGGCAGGATCGCCGGCGGTCAGGTCGCCGAAGTCGATCACCGCCGTCAGCCGCCCCTCGTGGACGAGCAGGTTGAGGGGGTGCACGTCGCCGTGGACCCAGAGCGGGGGGCCCGGCCAGGCCGGCGTCGCCACCAGCTCGTGCCAGAGCCGGCGTAGGGCGGGGCCGTCAACCGTGTCGCCGAGATCGCCGAGCCCCCGCTCGAAGCGGTCAGCCCGGTCGGCGAGCGGCACCCCGCGATAGGGGTTGGCGGGCGCGTCGGCGGGGGCAGGTCGGTGCAGCGCGGCCAGGAACGCACCGAGCGCCATCGCCGCATCGGCGAGGTGGTCGGGCGGAGACTGCTCGAGGGGCGAACCGGGAAGCCACGGCCCGACCGTCCACGACCACGGGTAGCTCAGCGCCTCGCTGGGGACGCCGACGCGCACGGGGACCGGGACGGCCAGCGGCAGCCGGGGCGCCAGCAGCGGCAGCCAGCGCTGCTCGTTGAGCACGAGCGCGGAGGCCATGAGCCGTCGCGGCAGGCGGGCCGTGAGCTCGTCGCCGAGGCGGAAGATGTCGTTGTCCCACCCCGACGCCACGGCCGTGACGGCCAGGTGGGCGAGGTCCGGGTGCTGCTCGGCGAGCAGGGCTCGCACCAGCGCCACGTCGATGTCGATCTCCGCCGCAGGACTCGCCACCGCCTGATGGTGTCACGCGACCGCCAGCCGGGCCCGAGCAGGTTCGGGGCATGGCGGGGCGCTCAGCGCGCTGCTCGACACCTTTAGCGCCGGTGATCTCCCGCCCATCAGCGCCCTCGAGGCGAAGCTGCGGGCTGTCCTCACCGCACCGGCCCTGCCCCCCTCTGGTCACTGATCGTCGAGGCCGACGGCCGGACTTGGCACACGCGGCTCGAGGACTTCGAGACCGACCGGCGTCGCGACGCCGAAGCCGCCGCTGCCGGGCTCCTGACGCTGCGCTTCACCTGGCACCAGCTCACCTCCTCACCCGATTGGGTGAGGAGCATCGTGGTCGACACCGGCTCCCACCGGGCCGCGGCGTGAGGTTCGGGGCACCAGAGCGCGAACACCGCACCCCCACGCCCCCAGCCTCCGAGGCGGCCTAGGAGAAGCGGCGCATGTGGACGTTGAGGACGAGGCCCATGGCGACGAAGGCGGTGAGGGTGCTGGATCCGCCGTAGCTCATGAAGGGCAGGGGGATGCCGGTGATGGGCATGATGCCCATCGTCATCCCGACGTTCTCGAACACCTGGAACACGAACATGGACAGCACCCCGACGCAGATGAGGGTGCCGAGGGGGTCGCGAGCCAGCTGGGCGGTACGCCAGATCCGCCAGGCGATGATGGCCAGCAGCGCCAGCAGGGTGGCGGCGCCCACGAAGCCCAGCTCCTCGCCGAGGGCGGTGAAGATGAAGTCCGTGTGCTGCTCGGGCACGATGTCGAGGCGGGTCTGGGTGCCCTGGAAGAGGCCGGCGCCGAACAGCGCCCCTGAGCCGATGGCCGTCTTGGCCTGCTCGAGGTTGTACTCCGAGCCCCGCTCGGCGCACTCGGCGTCCTGCGTCTCGAGGAACGACGTGAGCCGGCACTGCTGGAACTTCTCGAGCATACCGGAGCTCAGGATCATGCCGACGCCGATGACGCCGACGAGGGTGAGGGCCACGATGTGGCGCACCTGGGCCCCACCGATGAGGAGCATCCCCATCGCCACGGCCACGAACACCAGGGTGGTGCCGAGGTCGGGCTGCAGCATGATCAGCGCCATCGGGACGCCGATGGCCGCCAGCACCGTGGCCAGGCGGCGAGCGTCGAGCTCGCTGTTGAAGCTGGCGATGAGCGACGCCACGGTGACGATCACCACGATCTTGGCCAGCTCGGAGGGCTGGAGCTGGAAGGGGCCGAGCTGGAACCAGGCCTGCGAGCCCTTGCGCTCGCTGCCCAGCCCGGTCACCACCATGACGAGGCCGAGGAGGACGGCGCCGTAGGCGATCGGGACGATCTCCCGGTAGCGGCGGTAGTCGATGAGGGCGACGCCGAGCATCATGGCGATGCCCACGCCCATGAAGAGCATCTGCTTCAGCACGAAGCTGGTATCGAAGTCGGCGGGGTCACGGCCGCGCGTGGCACTGAAGATCATCAGGCAGCCGAGGGCGCCGACGGTGGCGATGCAGCCCACCAGCACGAGGTCGATGTGGCGCCAGGGGGCGGCCGGGTTGCGGGAGAGCCGACCCAGGGCGCCAGGCGCCACCCGGTTGCGGGAGGAGAACGTGGTGGTGGCGGCCATCAGTCGCGGACCTCACCCGTGTCGGGCGCCAGGGTCGGGAGGACCTCGAAGCGACCTTCCTCCGGGGCCGGCGGGAGGAGCGCCGGGTTGGCGAACACGTCGAAGAGTCGGCGGGCCACCGGCGCCGCGACCGAGCCGCCGTAGCCCGACTCCTCCAGCCGCACCGACACGGCGTACTGCGGGTCCTGCACGGGGCCGAAGGCGCCGAACACGGCGGTAGGCGCCTTGTCCTTCACCTGGGCGGTGCCGGTCTTGGCCGCCACGGGATAGAGGTCGTTGGGGAAGCCGCTGAAGGCGCCGACGGCGGTGCCGCCTTCTCGCGTGGTGACCCCGGCCAGCCCATCGACCACGGCTGCTCGCCACTCGGGCGTCATCGCCACCGTGCTGGCCGCCTCCGGCTCCACCGTTCGGACGAGCTCGTTGGTGACGCCGTCGCGCACCTCCTTCACGACGTGGGGCGTCCACACGGTGCCGCCGTTGCCGATGGTGGCGTAGCCCGACGCGATCTGTAGCGGCGTGAGGAGCACGTCACCCTGGCCGATGGCCATGTTCACGTTGTTGCCAGTGCGCCAGGTCTCCGACCCGTCGTCACAGCCGACCGACTCGCAGTACTCCCCGAGCCAGCTCGGCGACGGGATCCGGCCGGCCTGTTCGCTGGAGAGGTCGATGCCGGTGTCGGCGTCGAACCCCCAGCCCTTCAGCAGATCGGCGTACCGCTCCGGCCCGCCGAGGCGATCCTGCTCGATCCAGAAGCGGGCGCCGAGGCCGTAGTAGAAGACGTCGGAGGACACGGTGAGCGACTTGCGCAGGTCGACGACGCCGTAGGCCTTCCCGCGGTCGTTGCTGAACCCGCAGGACGCTCCACTGCAGTCTGGGACCTTGTACTCGCCCTCGTCGACGATGGTCGTCTCCGGGGTGATGAGCCCGGCTTCGAGGGCCGAGACGGCCGTGAAGGGCTTGAACGTCGAGCCCGGCGCGTACTGGCCCTGGATCGCCCAGTTGTTGAGCGGTGCGTTGCTTCCCTCGGCGGTGAGCTCGTCCCACTCGAGGTCGCTGATGCCGTCAACGAAGCGCCCCGGGTTGAAGGTGGGGAACGACGCCATGGCCACCACCCCGCCGGTCTTCGGGTCGAGCACGACGGCGGACCCCACCTCGCCCTTGTTGGGGGCGTCGTAGCCGCGCGACGGGCGCTCCTTGGCGATGGCGAGCCCTGACTGGAGGGCCTGCTCCGTGTGGGCCTGGACGTCGATATCTAGGTTGAGGACGATGTCGTCACCGGGGATCGGCAGGTCCTCGTCGACCGTTCGGATCGGGTTGTTCTCTGCGTCCACCTCGATCGACCGGGAGCCGGGCATCCCGCGCAGGTCGTCCTCGTAGACCTGCTCGACGCCGTACTTCCCGATCTTGTCGTTGAGGGTGTACGTCTTCGGGGAGTCGACCTTGGCTTCGAACTCCTCGTCGATGATCTGGCCCGTGTAGCCGAGCACGTGGGCGGCCAGCTGGCCATAGGGATAGCGGCGCACCGCCACCCGTTCGGCGGCCACGCCGGGCAGGTCCGCACTGCGCTCGTCGATCCAGATCTTGAGGTCCTCGGGCACGTCGCCGGCCACGGGCACGGGCACGTAGGGGCTGTAGCGCTGGTTGGTTAGGTCGGCCTCGAGCTGGTCGACCGTCGTAGGGGTGCCTGAGCGGGCCAGGCCGTCGGCCACCAGCGCCAGCACCTGCAGGCGCTCCTCGTCCTCCAGCTCGTTGATGACGGTGCGGTCGATGGTGATCTGCACCGAGATGCGGTTGTCCACCAGCACCTTGCCGTTGCGGTCGAGGATCCTGCCGCGCGGTGCCTCCACCGGCACCACCCTGATCCGGTTCGCCTGGGCCGCCACCTGGTACTGCTCGGAGGCCATCACCTGGAGGTAGTAGAGGCGGGCAAACAGGCTGGCGAAGAG
>JBDSUN010000242.1:0-7326 GCA_039927735.1 Acidimicrobiales bacterium
GGGGTACAGCCACACGCCGGAGTCGGCGCGCTGCACCAGCAGGATGCGGCCCTCGTCGTCGTAGACCACCGCGCCGATGGCCGATTTCGGGGTGACGTAGCCGGCCACCCCGTCGCCGACGTTGCGCATCCACTCGTCGACGTAGTGCTCCACGTCCAGCTCCAGGTCGGCCGTGAGGGACGCCCGAATGTCACCGGCTACGTGCAGCACCTCCTCGAACCGCTCCTGCTCGTAGAGGCTCTTGGTGAACCCGAGGCCCGTGCGAGCGATGGCGGCCAGCGTCTCCGACCACCGGAGCAGGTCCTGGCGGGTGGGCGGATCGCGATGCATGGCGGGCGCGGCGGGGGGCTCGGGGAGATCAGCCATCAGCGTTGCGGCTGCTCGAGCCCGTACCCCGGGCGGCCCGCCTGCTCCCACTCCGCCCAGAGCTCGAAGAAGGGTTCGCCGAAGGGGTCCTGCCCTCGCAGCGGCAGGAGGCCACGCCGGATGGTCCAGTCCATGGGCGCCAGCTCGGCCGCGATGTCCATGTGTCGCTCGGCGGCTTCCTGACGACCGTCGCGCAGCAGGTGGATGGCCAGGCGCCGGTGGGCGAGGGCCCGGTGCTCGTCCGGGGAGCGGCGACGGTGGTTGGCCACCACCTCCGCGTCGGCCATGGGTGCCTCGTCGTCCTGCACCCAACGACGCAGGGCGGCGTGGTGCGCCTCGGAGTCGATCTGGGTGAAGTCCTTCCAACGGTCGTCCCCGGGGGCGATGTCGGGGGGGCGCACGATCTGGTCGTGCTCGTCGATCCAGATGGTGGTGGGTACGTTGACCACCCCGTACTGCTCCGCCAGCACGCCTTCGCGATCCACCACCACCGGGTAGCTCGGGTTGGCGTCGGCCACCCAGGGCCGCACCGCCTCGATGTCCTCGTCGAGGGCCACCGAGAGGATCTTGATGTTCTGCTCTCCCAGCTCGTCCTGCAGGGACTGCCAGGCGCCCAGCTCGTAGCGGCAGCCGCACCAGGACGACCACGCCACCACCATGCGCTTCTGGCCGGCAAAGTCGCTCAGCTTCACCTCGCCGCCGTCCAGGGTGGGCAGCGCGATGTCGGGCGCCTGGCGGGATCCCGCCATCACGTCGGCGGCTGGCGACGACGGCCCGCCGAACACCGCGATCCCCTCGGCCGCATCCACCGCGATCACCGACCCCACGAGCTCGGCCAGCACCGCCAGGTCGACGAGGTCACCCTCCAGGAGCTCAGCCGGGTCACGCACCGGGACGCACACGTCCCCCCGGCACAACCCCGCAGCCTTCAGCTCCCATCCAGTAGCCGCCACCAGATCGCCGACCCGGATCAGGAGTCGCGCACCGGCACGGACGGCGCGCACGCGCGCCTCATCGGCCGTGATGACCACCGCAAGGATCGACTCCATGCACCCGACGCTACGTCAGAGGTAGGGGTACGGCGGGGGCGTGGGGGCAGAGGCGCTCGCGCCGGAGCCCCCACCTGCGAAGGTGCGGCTTGCCTTGCCTGAGCGACAGGCAGTCAGCGCGCCGAAGGCGCAGATGAAGGCTCGATCTCGACGCAGTCATGTCGAGATCGAAAAGAGCAGCGCCCGCTCGAGTTCCACGATGGCGTCGTCGTCGAGGAGCTTGGCGCCGTCGAGGCGGCGGACGTAGAACGCGTCGACCACCCGCTCGCCGAGGGTCTGGACCTTGGCGGAGACGATGTCGAGGTCGAGCTCGGCCAGCGCACGGGTGATCCGGTAGAGCACACCGGTCGAGTCGACCGCATGCACCTCGATGACGGTGGCATCGCGCGACGCCTCGTTGTCCACCACGACGCGGGGCGGTTCGGGGATGGGGGCGACGGAGGCCCGCGCGCCGTAGACCTTGGCCCGCTCGGCCAGCCGGGCCTGAAGGGCGAGGCGGCCGTCCAGGGCTCGCTCCAGGTCGGTGGTGACCTTGTCCCAGGCGATGGTCGGGCCGAAGGCCGATTCGACGCGCAGCACCTCGAGGGCCATGCCGTCCCGGCTGGTGACGGCGGCATCGCGGATGGCCAGCCCGTGGAGGGCGAGCACGCCGGCCACCCGGCTGAACAAGCCTTGACGATCTCGGGTCACCACGGTGAGGCGATCGCCCGCCCCCCGCAGGACCTGGCGACCCGACGTGAGCAGGGCGAGGTGCTCGATGGTCGGGAAGTCGTCGCGCACCTCCTCGGCCCGGCCGCCGCCGAGGACGTGGGCCGTTCGGCGCACGAGGTCGTCCACCAGCTCCGCCTTCCACCGGCCCCACGCCGCCGGTCCGGTGGCCAGGCTGTCGGCCTCGGTCAGGCACGCCAGCAGGTGCAGCGTGAGGGGGTCCCCCACCGCGGTGGCGACAAGCTCCAGGGTGGCCGGGTCGTCGAGGTCTCGGCGGGTGGCGACGTCGGGGAGCAGCAGGTGATGCCGGACCATGGCCTGCAGCACCGCCACATCCTCGGGCGGGAACCCCATCCGAGGGCCGACGGTGGCCAGCAGGTCGATGCCGATATCGGTGTGGTCCCCGGGGTAGCCCTTGCCGAGGTCGTGGAGGAGCGCCCCCACCACCAGCAGGTCGGGACGGTCGGTGCCGCCCACGAGTGACGCCGAGTTGGCCGACGCCTCCATGAGGTGCCGGTCGACCGTGAAGCGGTGGTAGGCGTTGCGCTGGGGCTTGCTGCGCACGGCATCCCACTCCGGGATGACCAACCCCCAGAGGCCCTTCTGGTCGAGCGCCTCCACCACCGGGATGGCCTGATGCCCGGCGAGCAGGAGCTCCACGAACGCCGCCCGCACCTCGGCCGTCCACGGCTGCGGCAAGGGCGCGGCCGCAACCGAGAGGCGCTCGAGCGATGCCCGACCGATGCGCGATCCAGCGGCGGCGGCGGCCGCGGCCGCCCGCAGGACGAGCGTGGGATCGGTCAGGTCGGCCTCGGCGCTGACGTGCACCTCCTCCTCGCTGAACCACAGGCCGGCGCCGATCGCCTTCTTGCGTCGTGACCGCCAACCCGACGAGCCGGCCAGCGAGGCGTCGATGCGCTGCCAGGCATCGTCGCTGCACCAGGCGATGGCGCGGGCGGCGGCCGCCAGGCGGTGCATGAGGGTGTCGGCCGATTCCTCGCCGAGGGCGGCGGCCACCCCGTCCTGCTCTTCGAGCAGCAGGCGGTCGCCGGGGCGACCGGTGCGGCGGTGGAGCTCCACCCGCGCGGCCAGGAGGGCGTCGTAGGCGTCCTCGATGACGGGGTCGTCGCCGTCCCACAGCAGCGGACGAGCGGCCTCCGCCCAGCGCAGGGCGTGGACGTCACGCAGCCCGCCCCGGCCCTCCTTGAGATCGGGTTCGAGCAGGAAGGCCACCTCTCCGGCCGCCTCGTGGCGCTCCGTGACCCCGCGCGACAGGCGCGCCAGCCAGTGCTTGGCCCGGCGCTGCCACTGCTGGACGGCCCGGATGGCCAGATCCTCGGTCAGGCCGGCGGCGCCGGCGACGTGGCGCACCTGCAGCAAGGAGGTGGCCGTGTCCAGGTCGTCGGCGGCCAGGGCCAGCGCCTCGCGAGGGGTGCGAACGGCGTGGCCGAGCTTCAGGCCAGCGTCCCAGATCGGGTACCAGACGGAGTCGGCGAGGGCCCCGATGTCCGCGCGGCCGTCGTGGAGCAGGACGACGTCCACGTCGGATTGGAGGCTGAGCTCGGCTCGGCCGTAGCCGCCGACCGCCACCAGCGCCACGCCGCCCGCACCGGACGACGCCTCGGCGGCGCCGAGCAGCTCGGCCAGCCAGCCGTCCATGAGGTCGCTGTAGGCCCGGCAGAGCTCACGCCCGACGAGGCCGGCATCGTCGGCCAACGCCGCTCGAGCGCTCGTCAGGTCCACGCGCCCGGTCCTAGAGCTCGTCGACGAGCTGACGGGCTGCGATGTGGATCGGATCCCAGGTGCCGGAGAACGGCGGGGCGTAGGCCAAGTCGAGATCGATCAGCTCGTCCACCCGCATGCGGGCGTGCAGGGCGGTGGCCACGGTGTCGATGCGCTTGGCCGACCGCTCCTCGCCCACGATCTGAGCGCCGAGCAACCGGCCCGTCCCCCGCTCCCCCACCAGCTTCACCGTGATCGGCTTGGTGTCGGGCATGTACCCGGCGATGGTCGTGGTCTCGATGCTGGCGGCCGCCGCCTCGAAGCCTTCGGCGGCCGCCTCTCGATCGGTGAGGCCGGTGCGGGCCACCTCGAGGGAGCAGACCTTGGTGATGGCGGTCCCCACCACGCCGGCAAAGGTGGCGTAGCCGCCGCCCAGGTTGATCCCGGCCACCCGGCCCTGCTTGTTGGCGACGGTGCCGAGGGCGACGTGGGCGGTGCGACCGGACACGAGGTGGCGGGACTCGCAGCAGTCGCCGGCGGCGAAGACGCCGTCGAGCGTGGTGCGCTGGCGACGATCGACGGCCAGCGCCCCGCGCGCCCCGGTGGCGGCTCCCGCCGCACCAGCCAGCTCGCCGTTGGGGGTGACGCCCAGGCCGAGCACCACGAGATCGGCGGCGATCGAGCCGCCGTCGGGCAGCAGCACCTGCCCGGGCTCGAAGCCGGCCACCGACGTTCCGAGGCGCACGTCGATGCCCATCCCTCGCATCGGGGGCAGGAGTCGCTCGGCCATGTCGGCGTCGATCGTGCGCATGAGCTGGTCGCCACCCTCGACGAGGGTGACCTCGGCGCCCCAGCGGACGAACGCCTCCGCCATCTCGAGGCCGATGTAGCCGCCACCGACGACCACCACCGACCGACAGCGTGACGTGCGGGCGTGGTCGAGGAGGGCCTTGGCATCATCGAGGGTCTGCACCCCACGCACGTGATCACCGTCGATGCCGGGCAGGTCGGGACGGGTGGGCCGGGCGCCGGTGGCCACGTGGAGCTGGTCGAAGCCGATCGGGATGGTCCGCTGGCGGGCGTGATCGCGCACCTCCAGTGTGCGCAAGGCGGCGTCGATGGCCATCACCTCGTGCTGCAGCCGCACGTCGATGCGGTGCTTGTCCCGGAACTCCTGCGGGGTGCGGGCCACGAGGTCGTCGAGAGCTGCGACATCGCCCGCCACCAGATACGGGATGCCGCAGGCGGCGTAGCTCGTCCAGCTCCCCTTCTCGAGGGCGACGATCTCCAGGTAGGGCTGCCGGCGCCGGGCCTGCATGGCGGCGGACATGCCGCCGGCGTCGCCACCGATCACCACCAGACGGTCCGCCACGACTCGCAGGCTACCGGCCGGGCCGTGCGAGACTTTCGCCATGGCCGTGCGGAAGGACTGTCGCCACTACTCGACGCGCTCCATGCCGTCCGGGGACGTGGTGCAGCGCTGCCGGGTGGACGCCGCCGAGGTGGTTCCGTTCGCCTGCCCCGAGGACTGCCTCTTCTTCGAGTCGCGGTCCATCACCGACGCCGGCTGGCAGCGCTTCGAGACCAACGACGACGACGACGAGGACGACTGAGCGCTGGCTCAGCGACGGCGGCGGGCGAGGACGACGTGGGCCTTGGCCGCGCCCCACACCAGGCCGGGTTCGTGCACCGACGGGTGGAGGTCGCCGAAGGCGGCGGGGCCGAGGTCGTAGCGGTCGTCCGGGAACAGCCGCTCAGCCTGGGCATCGCGCCGGACGGCGGGCACGCCGGCGGCGGCCAGCACGTCGTTCGGGTAGCGCACCGCCTGGCGCAGGATGGCGAGCGGGTTGGTGCGCTGGGCGTCGACGTCGCTGGCCAGCAGGGCACGGAGGCGCGGCTCCACGTCGTCCACGGCCCGTCGGCCGCTGACCTGGGCGTGGGCGAGGACGTCGGCGGGCACCGTCTCCCGCCCGGCCCACGCCGTCCAGCGCTGCGCCACGGATCGCTCGACCCATCCCGGCAGAGCCGCCGCCACGGCGTCCGCCAACCCGTCGGCGTAGCGAGCCAGCGCCGCCGCATCGGCCGGATCGTCGGGTGGCTTGGCGTCGGTTCCCACAGCCACCATGCTTGCTCCATGACGATCGACCGCGTCGAGCCCGGCCCGGGACAGGAGTCGGTGTGGGACTACCCCCGCCCGCCTCGCCTCGAGCGCAGCGCCCGTCACCTCATCATCGCCCTGGCCGGGGAGACGGTGGCGGAGACCACCCGGGCGCATCGCGTGCTGGAGACGAGCCAGCCGCCGGCGTACTACCTCGACCCGGCCGACGTTCGCATGGAGCGGCTGGTGCCCAACACCCACGCCACCTTCTGCGAGTGGAAGGGGCAGGCGTCCTACTTCGACGTCGTCGTCGGCGACGCCGTGGCCAAAGCGGCGGCGTGGACCTATCGCCACCCGACGCCCGGCTTCGCCGACATCCGGGACCACCTCGGGTTCTACGCGCAGGCCCTCCGCTGCTCGGTGGACGGCGAGGCCGTCGTCGGCAACGAGGGCACCTTCTACGGCGGCTGGATCACCAGCCACGTGGTCGGCCCGTTCAAGGGCGGCATCGGCACGGCCCACTGGTAGCCGTGCGGATCCGAGCTCTGTCCGTGTTCGAGGGGGTCGTCTACCAGTGCTGGTGCGTCGACCGGTCTCACCCGGCCCGCCCGACCCTGGAGGTGGACGCGCTGCTCCACCCCGGCGATGCCGACGCCGCCTCCGGACCACTCCTCCTGTCGATCGCCGACTACATCCCCATGGCCGGCGGCATCGACATCGCGGCGCCTTGCCTCGACCAGCTGGCGGCCACGGGTCGGATCGTGGAGCACCTCGACGTGGCCCACATCACGTTCCCGACGTGGACGGAGGTGGTGGAGCCAGCATCTGGTTGAAGCCGCCACTCCTGAGCCCGGCGAGGTCCAGGGTGACCCACCGATACCCCGCCCCCACCACGGCCGCGATGACCTCCTCCCGCTCGGCGACCACGGCGGCCAGGTCGGCGTCGGGTACTTCGATGCGGGCGACCTCGCCGTGGTGGCGGACGCGCAGCTCGCTGAAGCCGAGGGCCCGCAGGCCCGCCTCGGCTCGCTCCACGGAGCTGAGCCGACCGAGGGTGACCGGGGTGCCGTAGGGCAGGCGGGAGGCGAGACAGGCGGCGGCCGGCTTGTCCCAGGTGACCAGGCCAAGCTCCTTCGACCAGGCCCGCACATCGGCCTTGGTGAAGCCGGTGTCGACGAGCGGGAAGGCGGCGCCGCGCTCGGTGGCCGCCCGCTGCCCCGGCCGGTGGTCGTCGAGGTCGTCGAGGTTCACGCCCAGCACGACGGTGGCGGCGCGGGCCGCGGCGACCGGTCCGGCGGCGACCATCAGCGCGTCCTTGCACCAGTAGCAGCGGTCGCCGTCGTTGCGGGCGTAGTCGGGGTTGTCGAGCTCGGAGGTGGTGAC
>JBDSUN010000243.1:0-7581 GCA_039927735.1 Acidimicrobiales bacterium
AGCGACGGCGGGTACGTCCACCGCTACCGCTCTCCCGATGGCCTCCCTGGAGACGAGGGTGCCTTCCTGCTCTGCTCGTTCTGGCTGCTCGATGCGCTCGTGCACGCTCGGCGCCTCGACGAGGCCGAGGCCCTGCTCGAACGGCTGCTCGGCGTCGCCAACGACGTGGGGCTCTACGCCGAGATGGTCGACCCGTCGAGCGGGGAGCAGCTGGGCAACACGCCGCAGGCCTTCACCCACATGGCGGTGGTCACCTCGTGCAGCGCCATCTCAGCGGCTCGCCGAGGCGAGCTGCCGCCGTCCGAGGGCGCCTTCTCGTTCATCGAGGCCAGCCTCGATCGGCGACTGTCGATCGGCTGACGCCGGCCGTCCGGCTGGGTCAGCGGTGGCGGCGGCCGTTCGCTCCAGGCCGGCGATGGCAGGCTGGGATTCCCGGTGAACGGCTGGAGGTTGAGTCGAAGATGCAGACATCACGGTGCAGGAAAGCGGTTGCGGCGGCCGTGTCGACCGCTTCCGCGCTTGACCTGAGAGTCGAGGACGCGGTCGTTCTTCAGGACTCGACCCGGGTCACCGTCCGGCTGATTCCTTGTGACGTCGTCGCCCGGATCGCGCCCCTGGATCTCCGAGCGAGCGCGGAGCTCGAGGTCGAGCTCGCCCGACGGCTCGTGGAGATCGGGAGCCCGGTGGTGGCGCTCGAGCCTCGAGTCGAGCCGCGTGTCTACGTGCGGGACGGCTTCGTGATGAACATGTGGACCTACCACGAATCCCGGCCCCCTCGAGAGCACTCGCGGGCGGGCTACGCGCAGGCCCTCGGGCGCCTGCATGCGGGGATGCGGCAGATCGACCTAGCCACACCGCACTTCACCGATCGAGTCGCGGATGCTCAACGCCTGGTCGGTAGTCGCGAGCTCACTCCGGCGCTCGCTGACGCGGACCGAGAGCTGCTCTGCGCCACGTTGCGAGACCTAGCGCGAACGATCGGCGAACGCGCCGCCGCCGAGCAGATGCTGCACGGCGAGCCGCACCCAGGAAACGTGCTCGGGACGAACAAGGACCTGCTGTTCATCGACCTCGAGACGTGCTGTCGCGGGCCTGTCGAGCTCGACGTCGCCTATGTGCCCGAAGAGGTGAGCGAGCACTATCCGGACGCTGATCAGGAGCTGCTCGGCGAGTGCCGGGCCCTGACCCTTGCGGTGGTCGCAGCGTGGCGCTGGGATCGAGACGACCACTACCCCAACGGTCTACGAGCAGGGCGAGCGCTCCTCGATGCCCTACGCGGCGGCCCGCCGTGGCCAACGATCGACGCAGCATGGCGCCGACCTGGTGATCCGTAGGGCTCGCCAGGCAGGTAGCACGCGGCCAGGTCGTTGCCATGCCAGAGCATCGCATGCAGCGCCCCGCTGCGCGGCGCAAGGATGGGCGGCATGGACGACACCGTTTCGTATGCATGGGGTGGGGCGGTGATGGACGCCGAGATGGTCGATCTGGTCGAGTCGCACGGCGGGGCAGCATCCGCGGGTTGGTGGGATCGGATTCGGCCGCACAGCCTCGGGTGGGTGGCCGCCCGTGATCCTGACGGGGTGCTGGTGGGGTTCGTCAACGTGGCCTGGGACGGTGGTGACCACGCCTTTCTGATCGACACCAAGACTCGAGGTACCCACCAGCGTCGGGGCATCGGCACGGAGCTGGTGCGCCATGCGGTGACGCATGCCAAGGCGGCTGGGTGCGAGTGGCTCCACGTCGACTTCGAGGGTTCGCTGGCCGACTTCTACTTCGGTGCCTGCGGGTTCCGGCCCACCGAGGCGGGGCTGGTCCACCTGCGGGCCACGTCGTAGCGGCCAGGGGGTGAGGCGCTCGCTCATCACCTGCGAACCCACTTGTCCTGCCGGCGGCCGGGGGTCGAGGATCGCCGTCATGGGCGACGAGGGTGGTGCGGTGACGATCCGCCAGGAGACGGCGGGCGACGCAAGCCCCATCGCCAAGGTGGTTGCGGCCGCCTTCGGCTCTCCGGCCGAGGCACGGCTCGTCGAGATGATCCGAGGGTCGGCCGGGTACGTCCCGAAGCTGGCCCTGGTGGCCGAGCGGGACGGCAAGATCGTGGGGCACGTCATGATCAGCCACGCCCGTCTCGACCGAGGTGGCGATGAGCGGCGGATCGCCATGCTCTCGCCGCTGGCCGTGGCGCCCGACCGGCAACGGCAGGGCGTCGGGTCGGCCCTGGTGCGGGCAGCAGTGGCCCTGGCCGACGAGCGCGGCGAACCACTCGTGGTCCTCGAGGGCAGCCCCGCCTACTACGGGCGGCTGGGGTTCGTGCCGTCCGCTCGGCACGGCATCGAGCTGCCCCTCCCGTCCTGGGCACCGCCGGAGGCCGCCCAGGTGATGCGGCTCAAGCGCTACGACCCGGCGCTGACCGGGCGGGTCGTGTACCCGCCCGCCTTCAACGACGTCGCCGAGCACTGACGCGGCCAGCACCTCGCCCGGCGGGCGCACCGTCGAGTCACCCGGTCAGGCGCGAGCGGGTTCCAGGACGTTGGTGACGAGGTCGTCGAGCTGGGTGCGGAGGCCGTCGACGTCGAAGGCCAGGCACAGCACCACCAGCCGGTCGACGCCGCGCTCCCGGTAGCCCTCGACGGCGGCGGCGTCCACAACGTTGAAGTACGGCGACACGGTGAGCTGCAGGTCATCGCGGCTGCGCCCCTGTTCGGCGAGCAGGTCGTCGAGACGGGCAAGGGGTTCGTCGAGATCGTGAGGGAGGCGGTTGAAGGAGTACCAGCCGTCATGGCGGGCCGCGCGCCGGAGGGCAGCATGGCTCTCGCCACCGACGTGGATCGGGGGGTGCGGCGACTGCACCGGCTTCGGGTACATGCGGCACTCGGGCAGGTCGTAGTGCTGACCATGGAACGACGAGACCTCGTCGGTCCACAGCGAGCGCATTACGGCGAGGTACTCGTCGGTGCGAGGGCCACGCTGCTCGAACGGCACGCCCAGCGCCTCGAACTCCTCTCGGAGCCACCCGACGCCAATGCCGAAGTCCACCCGGCCGCCGGAGAGGCAGTCGAGGTCCACCACCTGCTTGGCCGTGTAGACGGGGTTGCGCTGCGGCACGAGGCAGATGCCGGTGCCCAGCCGGATCCGGTCGGTGACCGCCGCCAGGTAGGTGAGGGCGGTGAGGGGCTCGAGCAGCCCGGTGTCACCACCGCCGGGGAACTTGCCGTCAGGCGAGTAGGGATACTGCGACTCGTAGTCGTCGAACAGCACGACGTGCTCCGCCACCCACACCGACTCGAATCCACGGTCCTCCGCCTCGCGCCCGAGGGTGCGCAGGATGTCGGCACTGGCGTTGCCGTTGCCGAGCGGAGCAAACAGTCCGATCTCCATGCCCCGACCTTATTGCTGGACGTCGAGGCGGCGGGCGCCGCCGGACGGTGCAACTCGCCAGGCGGCCAGGTCTCGGGGCAGGACGGTGTCGGCCTCGACCAGGGCAACGACGCAGCCGCCGAAGCCGGCGCCCGTGAGGCGGGCGCCGATCACCCCGTGGACGGAGACGAGCCGCTCGACCAGCTCGTCGAGCACCGGGGTGCTGACCTCGAAGTCGTGGCGCAAGCTGTCGTGGCTGGCGCCCATGGCATCGGCGATCGAAGCACGGTCACCGGACCCGAGTGCGTCGGCGAGCTGGTCGACGCGGGCGTTCTCGGTGATGACGTGACGGGCGCAGCGGCGGATCACGGCATCGGCGAGTCCATGGAGGTCGGTCAGGCGGGCGACGCGCAGCGGACCGATCACTGCCTGGGCGGCCTGGCAGGCGGCGGCTCGCTCGGCGTAGGCGCTGGTGGCGAGCTCCCGGCGCTGGCCGGAGTCGACCACCACCACCGCCAGGTCGGCGGGCAGCGGCACCGGTCGTACCTCCAGGCTGGTGCAGTCGATCCGCAGGGCGCGGCCGGCCACCCCGGTGGCGCTGGCCAGCTGGTCCATGATCCCGCAGGGCACGCCGGAGGCCCGCTGCTCGGCTCGCTGGCCGAGCTGCGCCAGCTCGAGGGCTGAGCCCTCGAAGCCGAGGGCCAGGGCCACGGCCACCTCCAGCGCCGCCGACGAGGACAGCCCGGCTCCGACCGGCAGGGTCGTGTCCACCGAACCCGTGAACCCGACCAGGGGGCGGACCTCCGCCACCACGCCGGCCACGTAGCGGGCCCAGCCAGGGGAGACGGAGGCTGGGTCGACGACGTCGAGGGGGACGACAGCCGGGTCGGGCTCGATGGGAGATCGGAGCTCGACCACCTCGCCCCCCCGGCGGCCTTTCACCGTCGTGCCCAGGTCGATGGCCATCGGCAGCACCAAGCCGCCCGTGTGGTCGGTGTGGTCGCCGATCAGGTTGACCCGGCCCGGCGCCCACGCCCGGATCATGGCGCTGAGCGGAGCTGACCGATGGCCTCGGTGGCCAGGTCGAGCAGCGAGTGGTCCCACGGAGCCCGCATGGCGATGTTGATCTGGTCGGCGCCGGCGTCCACGTACTCACCGATGCGCTGCACCATCTGATCGGGCGAGCCGATCAGGACCCCGGGCCGCACGCCTTCGGCCAGCTTGCCGAACTGGGCGACGAGGGCGTCGTCATCCTGGCAGAGGCCGACGTTGATCGCCGTCCGGATCTCGCCGGGGTCCCGCCCCACATCGGCGCAGTGCTCGTCGAGCACCGTGCGCTTGTGGGCCAGGGTCTCGGGAGCGACGAAGGGGATGTTCCACCCGTCGGCGTAGCGGGCGGCGATGCGCAGCGTTCGCTTCTCCCCCCCGCCGCCCACCCAGATCGGGAGAGTCGCCTGCATCGGCTTCGGCTCGCAACGGGCTCCGGTGAGCTGCACGTGGGTGCCAGTGAAGTCGGTGACCTCGTTCCGCAGCAGCCCCCGGATCGCCTGGATCGACTCCTCGAGGAGGTCGAGGCGCTCGCCGGCGGACGGGAAGGGGATGCCGTAGGCGGCGTATTCGTTGTGGGCCCAGCCGGCGCCGAGGCCCAGCTCGGCGCGCCCGCCGGAGAGGTGATCGATGGTGGCGATGGCGTTGGCCAGGACGGCCGGATGGCGGTACCCGGCGCAGTAGACGAGCGACCCGACGCGCACGCGAGACGTGTGGCAGGCGAGGGCGGCGTGGCTGGCCACCGCCTCGTGGCACTCGTAGCCCGTGAAGTCGGCGGAGTAGAAGTGGTCCCAGATCGAGATCCAGTCGAAGCCGTGGTCCTCGATGCGGGTCCACAGGTCGCGGAGCTCGGCGATGGTGGTGTTCTGCAGGCCGGTGTGCACCCCGAAGACGGTCATGCGCGGAACCTAGCGGAGCCCCGACCGCCCCTCCTTGACCGGTCGGTCAAGGCCCGCCAGGATGGCCGACGTGACCACATCCACCGCTTCTGCCAACGGCGTCGAGATCGCCTACGAGATCCACGGGGACCCGGGCGGCGAGCCGCTCCTGCTGGTGATGGGCCTCGGTGCCCAGCTCATCGCCTGGCCCATCGAGCTGTGCGATGCCCTCGTCGATCGCGGCTTCTTCGTCGTGCGCTACGACAACCGGGACACGGGCCTGTCCACCAAGTTCGAGGATCCAGCTGACCACGACTTCATGGCCTCGTTCCTGCGGGCGTCCCAGGGCGAGCCGGTGAAGGTGGCCTACAAGCTGTCCGACATGGCCCACGACGGCATGGCCCTGCTCGACCACCTGAGCATCGACTCGGCTCACGTCGTGGGCGCCTCCATGGGCGGGATGATCGCTCAGACGATGGCCATCGAGCACCCGGCCCGGGTGCGCACCCTCACCTCGATCATGTCCACCACTGGCGAGCCGGAGGTCGGCCAGCCCACCCCCGAGGCCATGGCCATCCTGCTGCGGCCTACCGCCACCAGCCGTGACGAGGCCATCGCCGCCAGCGTCGAGGCCTCCAAGGCCATCGGCAGTCCGGAGCACTTCGACCCCACCTTGGCGAAGCAGCGTGCCGAGGAGGCCTACGACCGCTCCTTCTTCCCGGCCGGGGTGGCCCGTCAGCTCCTCGCCATCCTGGCGTCGGGAAGCCGGGCCGACGGGCTCGCCCAGCTCGACGTCCCGACCGTCGTCATCCACGGCGACGTGGACCCGCTCGTCACGCCCTCCGGCGGCCAGCGCACCGCCGAGCTCATCCCCGGCGCCGAGCTGGTCGTGCTCGAGGGCGCCGGTCACGACCTTCCTCTGCAGCTGCTGCCGCAGGTGGTCGACGCCGTCACCGCCCTCGCTGCCCGCACCCACGCCTGACCGGAGCCACCATGTCTGGACCCCTCACCGGCCTGAAGATCATCGAGATCGCGGGCATCGGCCCCGGCCCCTTCACCGCCATGATGCTGGCCGACATGGGGGCCGACGTGGTGCGCGTGGATCGCTCCCAGAACGTGAGCGGCGGCGACCCCGCCACCCCGCCGGGTGACATCTCCAACCGGGGACGACGCTCCGTCGGGGTGGACCTCAAGCACCCCGACGGCGTCGATGCGGTGCTCTCGCTGGTCGAGCAGGCCGATGGGCTCATCGAGGGGTTCAGGCCTGGCGTGATGGAGCGCCTCGGCCTCGGCCCGGACGACGTGCTGGCCCACAACCCCAAGCTCGTCTACGGCCGCATGACGGGGTGGGGGCAGGACGGTCCGTACGCACCGACCGCCGGTCACGACATCAACTACATCGCGCTGGCCGGGGCCCTCGACCCGATCGGGCGTCGCGGCCAGGCTCCCGTCCCGCCCCTCAACCTGGTGGGCGACTTCGGCGGTGGCGGCATGCTCCTCGCCTTCGGCATGGCCTGCGGGATGCTCAGCGCCCAGCGCACCGGTGAGGGCCAGGTGGTGGATGCGGCCATGGTCGACGGCGCCGCGGTGCTCACCACCATGTTCCACGCCTTCCGGGGCATGGGGATCTGGGAGGACGAGCGCGGCACCAACCTGCTCGACACGGGCGCTCACTTCTACGACGTCTACGAGACCTCGGATGGGAAGTACGTGTCCATCGGCTCGATCGAGCCGCAGTTCTACGCCGAGCTGCTCCGCCTGACCGGGCTGGAGGGCGCGGAGCTGCCGTGGCAGCACGATAGGGGCGAGTGGCCGGCCATGAAGGAGCGCATGGCTGACATCTTCAAGGCCAAGAGTCGCGAGGAGTGGTGCGACCTGATGGAGGGCACCGACGTCTGCTTCGCCCCTGTGCTCTCCCTCGGTGAAGCCCCCCTCCACCCGCACAACGTGCAGCGCGGCACCTTCCTCGAGCTCGACGGCGTGGTGCAGCCCGCCCCGGCGCCGCGGTTCTCGGCCACCCCGGCCTCCGTGCAGCGGCCCCCGGCTCACGCCGGCCAGCACACCGACGAGGTGCTATCGGAGTGGGGCCTCGACGACGACCGGATCGCCAAGCTCCACGAGGCCGGTGCCATCGCCTGAGGGCCGTCGATACGCTCAGGGCCATGGCGACGACGCTAGCGGTCTGGTTGTCGATCCATGCGGGCTCAGGCGATGGCGTTGGCGTCCCGCAGCTTGGCGATGCGGGCCGGCTCCACGCCCCACTCCGCCAGGACCTCGTCGGTGTGCTGGCCGGCGTGCG
>JBDSUN010000244.1:0-6220 GCA_039927735.1 Acidimicrobiales bacterium
GAGGTCGTGTACACGATGCGCTTCGATGAGGCATCTGCGCGGTACGCGGAGTTCGGACCGTTCTACACCGGAATGGTGGCGCCGCTGGAAGACGTCCTGGCCTCCATCGGTCTCGCGTAACCACGCCGACGCACAGGAACCTGTATCGTCCGCCCATCGTGAGGCCGGACCGTCGCACCCTTCACCTCCCGTTCGTGCTCTTGTTGGCCGTCCTCACGCTGCTGGGCGTGGCCTCCCCGAGCGGCGCGCAAGAACCCAGTGGCGACGAGCGCGAGGTCAACGTCAACGTGGTGGACCGCAAGGGCACCGCCGAGCGTGACGACGACGAACCCGTCGCCGGCGTGGTGATCGTGGTCACCGATGCCTCCGACGAGGAGGTCGACGAGGTGGAGACCGATGAGGACGGCAAGGCCGTCATCACCCTTCCGGGCGAGGGTCAGTACACCGCCACCCTGGACCTCGATTCGCTCGACGAGGACGTCGGCCTGCCGCGCGAAGGCCGGGAGGTGGTTTCCATCGACCCGAACCGCTCCCGCGTCCTGAACTTCACCCTGGGCGATCGCGAGCGCGCCACCTCGAGCACCTTCGACAAGGTGCCGCAGCTCCTCTTCAACGGGTTCAGCTTCGGCCTCGTCATCGCCATCACGTCGGTCGGCCTGTCGCTGATCTACGGCACCACCGGGCTGGTGAACTTCTCCCACAGCGAGCACGTCACCTGGGGCGCCATCGTGGCGTGGTGGATCAACGTCGACCACGACGTGCACATCATCCCCGCGGCGCTGATCGCCATCGCCATCGGGGCGGCGTCGGGGGCACTGGTGAACCGCGTCGTGTGGTCGCCCCTCCGCTCACGAGGCATGAGCCTCGTGGCCATGATGATCGTGTCGATCGGCCTGAGCCTGGCCGCTCGGAGCCTCTTCCAGCTCCTCTTCGGTGGTGTCTTCCGCCCGTACCGGCAGTTCTACCGCCAGGACGGCATCGACATCGGCCCGATCACCACCACGCCCAAGATCCTCTGGATGATCGGTCT
Organism: Acidimicrobiales bacterium; assembly: GCA_039927735.1. GTDB lineage: Bacteria > Actinomycetota > Acidimicrobiia > Acidimicrobiales > VFJN01 > VFJN01. The sequence goes on from JBDSUN010000244.1 coordinate 1,031, forward strand.
GATCATCGTCGTGATCGTGGCCATCGCCTCCCTGCTGCAGTACACCCGGATCGGCAAGGCCATGCGAGCGGTGGCCGACAACGGCGACCTGGCCGCCTCCTCGGGCATCGACGTGGATCGAGTGATCCTGTTCGTGTGGGCGCTGGGCGGCGGTCTGGCCGCCCTCGGCGGCATCTTGTTCGGACTGCAGCAGCAGGTGCAGTTCGAGATGGGGTTCCGCCTCCTCCTCCTCATGTTTGCCGGCATCACCCTGGGCGGGCTGGGCACTGCCTACGGCGCCCTGGTGGGCTCGTTCGTGGGGGGGATGTTCATCGAGGTGTCCACGCTCATCGTGCCCACCGAGCTGAAGAACGTCGGCGCCCTCCTCGTGCTCGTCGTGGTCCTGCTCGTGCGCCCGCAAGGCATCCTCGGTCGGGCCGAACGGATCGGCTGAAAGGCATCTCATGGACTGGCAGTTCATCCTCAGCGTCTCGTTCACCACGGCCTTCGGTCCGCAGGCCATCGTCTTCGCCCTGGCCGCCATCGGCCTGAACATGCACTTCGGCTACACGGGCCTGGTCAACTTCGGTCAAGTGGGCTTCCTCGCCATCGGTGCCTACACGGTGGCCATGGGCGTCGACACCTTCGGTCTGTCGTTCTGGCTCTGCGTGTTCCTGACCTTCTTCACCGCCTCGATCTGGGCCCTCGTGCTCGGCGTGCCCACCCTCCGGCTGCGCACCGACTACCTGGCCATCGTCACCATCGCCTCCGGCGAGATCATTCGTCTCGTGCTCCGGGCCAACACCTTCACCGAGACGACGGGTGGCGCCGCCGGCATCCAGAACTTCGCCGGGGACTTCTTCGACCTCAACCCGTTCACCGGTGGCCGCAAGGCCCTGAACATCCCCGGCACCGAGGTCGGAGTCACCTACTCCGCCAACCAGTTCTGGGTGCTGCTGGTGGGCTGGACGATCGTCGCCCTGGCCTGCCTCTTCGTCTACCTGCTCGTGCGCAGCCCGTGGGGCCGGGTCCTGAAGGCCATTCGCGAAGACGAGGACGCCGTGCGCAGCCTCGGCAAGAACGTCTACGTGTACAAGCTCCAGTCCCTGGCCATCGGTGGCGTGATCGGGGCTGTCGGCGGCATCATCTTCGCCGTGTCCCGCCAGTCGGTGGTGCCCGACAGCCTCGGTACCGCGCTGACCTTCTTCGCCTACGTGGCCCTGGTGCTGGGCGGGGCCGCCCGGGTCTTCGGTCCGGTGCTGGGCTCCATCGTCTTCTTCTTCCTCAGTGCCTTTGTGGACGTCGCCCTGCGGGAGGCCATCGACGCCGACGTCATCAACTTCCTGGTGGGCAGCGAGGTGGGTGTGGTGCGCAACATCCTGGTCGGCGTCGGGTTGATGGCCCTCATGGTCTTCCGACCGCAGGGGATCATCGGTGACAAGAGCGAGGTGGCGGTCAGTGTCCGGCGTTGACCCGGAGGTGGTGTCGAGCTCCCAGGCTGCCTTCGTCGGTCTGGATGCAGAGCCCGGCGTGGCCAAGCCGGATCCGATCCTCGTAGCCGACGGCGTCCAACGCCGCTTCGGCGGCCTCACGGCGGTGGACGTCGATCACGTGGAGGTGCAGCGGGGCGCCATCACTGCGCTGATCGGCCCGAACGGCGCCGGCAAGACGACCTTCTTCAACCTGCTGACCGGGTTCGATCGAGCCGACGCCGGTCGCTGGCGCTTCGACGACCAGGACCTCGTCGGCGTCCCCGCCCACAAGGTGGCCCGCCAGGGCATGGTCCGAACCTTCCAGCTCACCAAGTCCCTCGCCCGGCTCACCGTCCTCGACAACCTCAAGCTCGGGGCGTCCGAGCAGCGGGGAGAAGGGTTCTTCTCGAGCCTGGTGCGTCCGCTGTGGAAGGCGCAAGAGGCCGAGATCGAGGGACGGGCGGAGGACCTCCTCGGCCGGTTCAACCTCGCCCACATGCGCGACGAGTACGCCGGCTCGCTCTCGGGCGGGCAGCGCAAGCTGCTCGAGATGGCTCGGGCCCTGATGGTCCGGCCCACCATGGTGATGCTCGACGAGCCCATGGCGGGCGTGAACCCGGCCCTCACCCAGTCGCTGCTCGGCCACGTCAAGCAGCTCAGGGAGGACGGGATGACCGTGATGTTCGTCGAGCACGACATGGACGTCGTCCACGACATCTCCGACTGGGTCGTCGTCATGGGGGAAGGGCGCATCATCGCGGAGGGCACCCCCGACCAGATCAGCAGCAACGACGCGGTGATCGACGCCTACCTGGGCGCCCACCACGACGCGCCCCTCACCGCAGCCGAGGAGCAGGCGCAGCTCGACGAGATCCACCCCCAGCTCGACGAGGAGAGCGGAGATGCCCATGGCTGAGCAACCTGAGCTGCCCGAGCTGGCCCTCGAGCTGGAACCCGAGGAGCACGACGACTGGGAGGGCCCCCTCCTCGTGGCCCGCAGCATCGTGGCGGGCTACGTGCCTGGCGTCGACATCCTCCGTGGCTGCGAGCTCGAGCTGCAGAAGGGCGAGCTGGTCGGCATCATCGGTCCGAACGGGGCGGGCAAGTCCACGCTCCTGAAGGCGATGTTCGGCCTCGTCCCGGTGCGCTCCGGGTCGATCGAGCTGCGGGGCAGGGACATCACCCAGGAGAAGGCCCACCGCCTCGTCGCCCTCGGCGTCGGCTACGTGCCGCAGAACAACAACGTCTTCCCGAGCCTGTCGGTGCAGGAGAACCTCGAGATGGGGCTCTACCAGCGTCGCAAGGAGTTCCAGGCCCGCTTCGAGGAGGTGTGCGGCCTCTTCCCGCTGCTCGGCCAGCGTCGCAAGCAGCGGGCCGGCTCGCTCTCCGGCGGTGAGCGGCAGATGGTGGCCATGGGTCGAGCCCTGATGATGCGCCCGTCGGTGCTCCTGCTCGACGAGCCATCGGCCGGGCTGTCCCCGGCCTTCCAGGACGAGGTGTTCATCCGCTGCCGGCAGATCAACGACACCGGGGTCTCCATCGTGATGGTGGAGCAGAACGCCCGACGCTGCCTGCAGATCTGCCACCGGGCCTTCGTGCTCGACCAGGGCACCAACGCCTACTCGGGCACCGGTGAGCAGCTCATGCACGACCCGAAGGTGATCGAGCTCTACCTCGGCACCCTCGCCAAAGCCTGAGCCCGACGCCTGACGCGGAGGGGCCCCCGCCGAAGCGGGGGCCCCTCCTTGGATCCGTCGGTCAGACGGGTTGGCTATTCGCCGGCGTCGAAGCGCTCGCCGAGCGGGTTGCCGATGTTGCCGTCGACCAGGTAGGTCGGGATGTCGTTCGGCCCGAGCCCCTGCTCGACGAGGGTGACCAGCAGGCGGCTGGTCTCGTCGAAGCCGATCAGGGCGACCGCATCGGCATCGGCCTCGAGGGCCTGGCCGACCTCAGCGTCGAACGTCTGCGCCTGCGGGTCGTAGACGATGGTGTCGAGCACCTCGCCACCACCGGCTTCGAACGACGCTGCCAGGTCGGCGGCGAGCCCGTTGCCGTAGTCGTCGTCGAAGTTGAGGATGACGATCGACGCAGCCCCGTCTTCGGCGATGACCTCGGCCAGCACCTGGCCCTGCAGGATGTCGGACGGTCCGAGTCGGAAGTACAGGCCCTTGTCGGGGTAGTCCGAGAACTGCTTGGAGGTGTTGGCGGGGGAGAACATCGTGACGCCGGCACCGGTGATCTGATCGATCACGCTGGCCGAGACGCTGGAGGAGGCGGCGCCGATGATGGCGTCGACCCCTTCGGCGAGCTCACGGGTCACGGTCTGCACGGCCGTGTCGGTCGTGGTGTCACCCGAGTCACCTTCGGTCAGCTCGACCGGGGCCCCGTTGACGCCGCCAGCTGCGTTGATCTCTTCGATGGCCATCTGCACGCCGGCGATCTCGGGCGGTCCGAGGAAGGCCAGGTTGCCGGTCTCCGGCAGCAGGGTCCCGATCTTCAGGATCCCGTCGCCGGGCCGGTCGGCTTCGACCGGCTCGTTCTCCAGGGCCGCGAACTCGTCACTGGCCTCGACCGACTTGAACGTCTCCTGCTCGGCGTCGAGCCGGTTGTCGTCGCCGTAGACCTGCACGGCGTAGGAGCCGACCAGCGGCTCCCCGTTGCCGGACATGTCCGTGGCACCGGACACGCCGTCGTAGTCGATGTCGGTGCCAGCCTCGATCAGCGCCAGGCAGTCGGCGAAGGCGGTGCACTTCTCGCCTTCCTTGGTGACGTTCACGATCTCGCCGGCGTGGGCGGCCCCATCGTCACCGGCGACCTGAGCGGCCAACGCAATGATGATGGCGCCGTCGTAGGACTCCGGCCCGTAGGCGAAGGTGTCGTCGAGCTCGATGCCCGCACCGTCGGCGTACTCCTGCATCCGGGTCTGGAAGTCCTCGACCTCGGGGGTCGTCTCCGGTGCCGGGGTGGTGCCCTTGGCTCCGACGAGCGCGCCGCCTTCGTCGCCGCCGCCCTCAGAGGTGGTGGTGTCCCCTTCAGTTGTGGTGGTGTCGTCTGCGGTGTCGTCGTCGCTGCCGCAGCCTGCGGCCATCAACGTGAGCCCACAGAGCACCGCAATGCCCTTTACGAACCTTCTGTTGCGCATTGGTTGTTTTGCCTCCCCTAGCCCCAGTGACCCGGGGTGATGTGGTCGCAGACGTTACACCCGGTTCTGTTTCCGCGCGGTGAACCGGCCGTTCAGCAGCGGGCAGACTGAACGCCATGACCGCCGAGCTCCTCCCGCTGCGCGCCCGGCTGCGCGACCTCGGCTCGGTGGTGGTGGCCTTCTCCGGCGGAGCCGACTCCGCCTTTCTGGCGTGGGTGGCGCACGACACCCTCGGCCTCGACGGCGCCCTCGCCGTCACCGCAGTGTCCCCGTCGCTCCCTGCGGCGGAGCGCGACGAGTGCGAGGCGCTGGCGGCCGGGTGGGGCATGGCCTGGGCCGAGGTCACCACCTCCGAGCTCGACAACCCCGACTACGCCCGCAACGACGGCGACCGCTGCTACTGGTGCAAGGACGCGCTCATGGCGGCGGCGGGGCCGGTGGCCGCCGCCCGGGCCGCCACCGTCGTCCTCGGCGTGAACCTCGACGACCTCGGCGATCACCGCCCCGGTCAACGGGCGGCGGCGGAGCGGGGCGCCGCCTTTCCGCTCGTCGACGCCGGGTTCACCAAGGCCGATGTGCGGGCCTGGTCGAAGGAGC